>NZ_PHGS01000015.1:0-197334 GCF_003031125.1 Agrobacterium sp. LAD9
GCGGGCAGCGCACTGCTCAGCCCTGAGGCAGCCCAGATAACCGCCAATGCGATCGTGCGGGATAAGGATAATCGGCTGGTTCTCAGGGAAACACCTGAGTTCATCGACCTGCGCAACGGCACCTCTGATTTCTGGTTTGTCGCCGTCAGCGAAAAAGGCGAGATCGTTCAGGGCGGGCAGGTGCCTGAGGCCTTCAGCAACATGGATCAACAGCTTAGCGACGTCAGGATCTCGGACGTACGCGACGCAGCGCTTTCCTATTCCTATCTTGCCGTGGTGCGCATCGCCGTCGTTCGTCGCGCCTCCGGCCCAGCGGGAGAATTCGTCATGATCGGCAAGGGCGGCCCGTTCAGCATGACTTTCCCCGTCCTGCTGTTCTCAAACATACTGATCATGCCGGTCCTCATTCTCATGTCCATTGTGACGATCGTCGCCATTCCCTGGCTCATCCGCAGGGAATTTCGCGCCCTTTCCGCCATTGCCCGGACAGCGGAAACCATAGATATCGACAGACGTGGATATCGATTGCCGGATGGCGATATTCCACGAGAGGTGCAACCGCTCGTGCATGCCGTCAACGGCGCGCTGAAACGGCTGGATGACGGCTACGAACGGCACAAGCGCTTCATTCTCGATGCCGCCCATGAATTGCGGACCCCCGTCGCCATTCTCCAGACCCGCGTTGAAACGCTGCTGGACGGCCCGGCCCGAAACAGAATTTTGGCGGATGCCAGCCGCATTGCCGTGCTGGCCGAACAATTGCTGGATCTACAACGTCTCGGCGGGCAGAAGGCACCTCTGGTGCCGCTTGATCTTGTCGGCCTTTGTAGATCGGTCGTCGCCGATATGGCTCCGCTCGCCATATCACAGGGATATGCGCTCTCCTTTGAGCCGGAGGAAGAGCCGATCCTCGCCCTTGCCGACGACGCCTCGTTGCAGCGCGCCCTGATGAACATCGTGCAGAATGCCATCGAACATGGCGGCAATCGCGGAACGATCACGATGAGGGTCGCGGCGAACCGGGTGATCGAGATAGCTGACGAAGGCAATGGCATTCCCGAAGAGGAACGGGAGCTGATTTTCGAGGCCTTCCACCGCCTGCGGCCTAAAGATCGCGGCACCGGGCTCGGGCTCAACCTCGTGCAGGAAATCATGCGCTATCATGGCGGAGAGATTACTATCAGCGATGCTTCCGCCGGTGGCGCCTGCTTCCGTATCACCCTTCCCTATTGCTGAAGAAGAAGCCCTCATTTTCGAAGACAAAAGAAAAGGCCTGTTGCAGACGCAACAGGCCTTTTCCGTTCGTACTACCTTCGGTGCTTAGCGCGGAAGAACGGTCGCCCCCATCAGCGCCTCATCGATCGCGCGCGCCGCCTGGCGACCTTCGCGGATGGCCCAGACCACCAGCGACTGGCCGCGGCGCACGTCACCCGCCGCCCACAGCTTGTCGACCGAGGTCCTGTAATCCGTTTCGTTGGCGACCACGTTGGTGGAGCCACGGCGATCGGTATTCAGCGTCAGCTGGCCTTCCATTTCCTTCAGCACGCTATCGGTGAAGGGACCGGAGAAGCCGATGGCGATGAAGGCGAGATCGGCCTTGATGATGAATTCTGTGCCGGCGATCGGCTTGCGACGATCATCCACCTGACAGCACTTCACACCCGTCAGAACGCCGTCTTCACCGACGAATTCCAGCGTGGCCACTTGGAACTCGCGAACGGCGCCTTCGGCCTGCGAGGACGAGGTGCGCATCTTCGTTGCCCAGAAGGGCCATACCGCAAGCTTGTCTTCCTTTTCCGGCGGCATCGGGCGGATGTCGAGCTGCGTGACTTTCACTGCACCCTGACGGAAAGCCGTGCCGACGCAGTCAGAGGCCGTATCACCACCACCAACGACGACGACATGCTTGCCGCCGGCGAGGATCGGATCGGCCGGCCAGCCGATGCTGTCGATGTTTTCACGGCCGACACGGCGGTTCTGCTGCACGAGATAAGGCATGGCATCATAAACGCCATTAAAATCGGCACCGCCGATACCGGCCGGACGCGGGGTTTCCGAACCGCCGCAATAAAGAACCGCATCGTGATCGGCCAGAAGCGCTTCAACCGTTACATCCACGCCGACATTAACGCCGCAATGGAAGGTGACGCCTTCGCCCTTGATCTGCTCGACACGGCGATCGATGAAGTTCTTCTCCATCTTGAAATCCGGAATACCGTAACGCAGCAATCCGCCGGGCTTGGATTCACGCTCATAGACGTGAACCTCGTGACCGGCGCGGCCAAGCTGCTGCGCAGCGGCCATGCCCGAGGGACCGGAGCCGATGATGGCAACCTTCTTGCCGGTGTGGATCGTCGCCGGCTTCGGAACGATGAAGCCCAGCTCGTAAGCCTTGTCGGCAATCGCCTGCTCGACGGTCTTGATGGCGACCGGCGCATCCTCGAGGTTCAGCGTGCAGGCCTCCTCGCAGGGTGCGGGACAGACGCGGCCGGTGAATTCCGGGAAGTTGTTGGTGGAATGGAGGTTGCGGATCGCCTCTTCCCAGTTGTTGTTATAGACCAGATCGTTCCAGTCGGGGATCTGGTTGTGCACGGGACAGCCCGTCGGACCATGACAGTATGGAATGCCGCAATCCATGCAGCGTGCAGCCTGCTTCTGCACCTCGGCATCCGACATCGGAATGGTGAATTCGCGGAAATGGCGGATACGATCCGATGCGGGCTGATACTTGCCCACCTGCCGGTCGATTTCCAGAAAACCTGTTACCTTGCCCACGTATATGTCCTCACATCAAAGCGGAGCGCCTGTCGGGCCCCAGTACCAGGTGGCGAAACCGAAAACCGCCCCCAATACGATGAATTCAAATCCGGTCTCGCCGCTCGTCCAGTAGATCGCCGTGGGAACGGCGACCGCGATCATCAGCGAGACCAGTTGGTGTAGTGTCCTCACGCGGCGGATTACTCCGCCGCCACGCCCATGCGCATACGTTCCATTTCCTCAAGCGCACGACGGTATTCGACCGGCATGACCTTGCGGAACTTCGGACGGAACTCGCTCCAGCGGTCGAGTATATCCTTGGCACGCGACGAGTTTGTGTAGTGGAAGTGATTGGAAATCAGCTGGTAGAGACGCTCCTCGTCGTGACGCGTCATGTCTTCGGAAACGTCAACACGTCCCTTGTGCATGAGGTCGCCGCCGTGATGGTGCAGCTTCTCCAGCATGTCGTCCTCTTCCGGAACCGGCTCCAGCTCGACCATGGCCATGTTGCAGCGGGTGGCGAAATCGCCCTTCTCATCGAGAACGTAAGCCACACCACCGGACATGCCGGCCGCGAAGTTGCGACCCGTTTCACCGAGAACGACCACGATGCCGCCCGTCATATATTCGCAACCATGATCGCCGACGCCTTCGACAACCGCGACGGCGCCGGAGTTGCGCACCGCAAAGCGCTCACCCGCAACACCGCGGAAATAGCACTCGCCGGTGATCGCACCATAGAGAACGGTGTTGCCGACGATGATCGAGTTTTCCGCAACAATCCGGGTGTTTTCCGGCGGACGCACGATGATGCGGCCACCCGAAAGCCCCTTGCCGACATAGTCGTTGCCGTCACCCACCAGATCGAAGGTGATGCCACGGGCCAGGAACGCACCGAAAGACTGGCCCGCCGTGCCGCGCAGCGTCACGTGGATCGTGTCATCCTTCAGGCCCTTGTGGCCCCAGCGCTTGGCAAGCGCGCCTGATAACATGGCGCCGGCGGAACGGTCGACGTTCTTGATCGGCACTTCGAACACGACAGGCTCACGGTTTTCCAGCGAGGGCAGCGACTTCTCGATCAGCTTGCGATCGAGAATGTCGTCGATCGGGTGCTTCTGGCGCTCGGTCCAGAAGGTCGCTTCCTTGGGAGCCTCGACCTTGTGGAAGATGCGGCTGAAATCCAGCCCCTTGGCCTTCCAGTGCGCCAGCATCTCATCCTTTTCCAGCAGTTCGGAAGCGCCGATGATCTCGTCCAGCCTGGTAACACCAAGCGAGGCAAGGATTTCGCGCACTTCTTCGGCAACGAAGAAGAAGTAGTTGATGACGTGTTCCGGCGTGCCCTTGAAGCGCTTGCGCAGAACCGGGTCCTGCGTGGCGACGCCCACCGGGCAGGTGTTGAGGTGACACTTGCGCATCATGATGCAGCCGGCCGCAATCAGCGGTGCGGTGGCAAAGCCGAATTCATCAGCACCGAGCAACGCGCCGATGATGACGTCACGGCCGGTCTTCAGACCGCCATCCACCTGCAGCGCAACGCGTGAGCGAAGGCCGTTCAGCACCAGGGTCTGCTGGGTTTCGGCAAGGCCGATTTCCCACGGCGAACCCGCATGTTTGAGGGAGGTGAGCGGCGAAGCGCCCGTACCGCCATCAAAACCGGCAACGGTGATGTGGTCGGCGCGTGCCTTGGCGACACCGGCCGCAACCGTGCCGACACCCACTTCCGATACCAGCTTCACCGAAACATCAGCTTCCGGATTGACGTTCTTCAGATCGTAGATCAGCTGCGCCAGATCTTCGATGGAATAGATGTCATGATGCGGCGGCGGCGAGATGAGGCCGACACCCGGTGTGGAGTGACGGGTCTTGGCAACCGTCGCATCCACCTTGTGGCCGGGCAATTGTCCGCCCTCGCCGGGCTTCGCACCCTGCGCCACCTTGATCTGCAGCATGTCGGCATTGACCAGATATTCGGTCGTGACGCCAAAACGGCCGGATGCGATCTGCTTGATGGCCGAGCGTTCCGGGTTCGGCTGGCCGTTCAACAGCGGCATGTAACGGTCGGATTCTTCGCCGCCTTCGCCGGTGTTGGACTTGCCGCCGATGCGGTTCATGGCGATGGCAAGCGTCGTATGCGCCTCGCGGCTGATGGAGCCGAAGGACATGGCGCCGGTCGAGAAGCGCTTGACGATGTCAGCCGCGGGTTCCACGTCATCAATGGAGACCGGCTTGCGGCCGAGAGCTTCCGCAGACTTGACCTTGAACAGACCTCTGATGGTGTTCATGCGCAGCGCCGTCTCATTCACCATGCCGGCGAATTCGCGGTAGCGATCCTGGCTGTTGCCGCGCACGGCATGCTGCAGCGAGGCAACGGCATCCGGCGTCCAGGCGTGGCTTTCGCCGCGCATGCGATAGGCATATTCGCCGCCAATATCGAGCGTGTTGGCAAGGATCGGATCCTTGCCGAAGGCAGCCGTGTGGCGCGTTACGGTTTCTTCGGCGATTTCGGTCAGGCCGACGCCCTCGATGGAGGTGGCGGTGCCGAAGAAATATTTCTCGACGAATTCCGAAGACAGGCCGATCGCGTCGAAGATCTGCGCGCCGCAATAGGACTGGTAGGTGGAAATGCCCATCTTGGACATGACCTTGAGGATGCCCTTACCAACTGCCTTGATGTAGCGATAAACGACTTCATCATCGGACACTTCCTTCGGGAATGCACCGTGCTTGTGCATGTCGAGAAGCGTATCGAAGGCGAGATAGGGGTTGATCGCCTCCGCGCCATAACCGGCGAGCAGACAGAAATGGTGGATTTCGCGCGGTTCACCGGTTTCCACGACGAGACCGACCGAGGTGCGCAGACCCTTGCGGATCAGGTGATGGTGCACGGCGGCCGTCGCCAGAAGTGCCGGGATCGCGATGCGGTCCGGGCCGAGCTGACGGTCGGAGAGAACGATGATGTTGTAGCCGCCGCGAACGGCGGATTCCGCCCGCTCGCACAGGCGGTCGAGCATTTCAGGCATGCCTTCCGCACCGCGCTCCACATCATAGGTGAAGTCGAGCGTCTTGGTGTCGAAACGGTCTTCCGTGTGGCCGATGGAGCGGATCTTTTCCAGATCGCCATTGGTCAGGATCGGCTGGCGAACTTCCAGACGCTTGGCGCGGGCCGCACCTTCGTGATCGAGAAGGTTCGGGCGCGGACCGATGAAGGAAACGAGGCTCATCACCAGTTCTTCACGGATCGGATCGATCGGCGGGTTGGTGACCTGTGCGAAGTTCTGCTTGAAATAGGTGTAAAGCAGCTTCGACTTGTCCGACATGGCCGAAATCGGCGTATCGGTGCCCATCGAGCCGATAGCTTCCTGACCCGTCGTCGCCATAGGCGACATCAGGAGCTTCGTATCTTCGCTGGTGTAACCGAAGGCCTGCTGACGGTCGAGCAGCGACACGTCACGGCGCAGAGCACGCGGCTCCACCGGCTTCAAGTCTTCAAGAATGAGCTGGGTGCGATCGAGCCAGGTGCGGTAAGGGTGCTTGGCGGCAAGCTCGTGCTTCACATCCTCATCGGAAATGATAGAGCCCTTTTCCATGTCGATCAGCAGCATCTTGCCCGGCTGCAAACGCCACTTCTTGATGATGCGCTCCTCCGGCACCGGCAATGTGCCGGCTTCGGACGCCATGATGACGCGATCATCATCGGTGACGAGATAACGCGCCGGGCGCAAACCGTTACGGTCGAGCGTCGCGCCGATCTGCTTGCCATCGGTGAAGGCGACGGCGGCGGGGCCGTCCCACGGCTCCATCAGCGCGGCATGATATTCGTAAAACGCCTTGCGTTCAGCCGACATGGACAGGTTGCCCGACCAGGCTTCCGGAATCAGCATCATCACGGCATGCGCCATGGAATAACCGCCACGCACGAGGAATTCGAGCGCGTTGTCGAAGCAGGCGGTGTCCGACTGGCCTTCATAGGAAATCGGCCAGAGCTTGGAGATGTCATCGCCGAACAGCACGGAGGAAACAGACGCCTGACGCGCCGCCATCCAGTTGACGTTGCCGCGCAGCGTGTTGATTTCACCGTTATGGGCGACCATGCGGTAGGGGTGCGCCAGCTTCCACGAAGGGAAGGTGTTGGTGGAGAAACGCTGATGCACCAGCGCAACCGCGGATTCGAAACGCGGGTCCGCCAGATCCTTGTAATAGGCGCCAACCTGATAGGCGAGGAACATGCCCTTGTAGACGATAGTCGAGGAGGAGAGCGACACGGGATAGAAATCCTGCGTTTCCTTGCCGCCGCCCTCGTCATAGATGCGGTTGGAGAGAACCTTGCGGATCAGGAACAGCTTGCGCTCGAAGTCATGATTGGTCGCCGCATCGCGGCCGGCGCCGATGAAGACCTGAACGTGGTGCGGTTCGGTCCCGGCAATGTCAGGCGCCCTGGAAAGCGAGGAATTGTCGACCGGAACGTCGCGGAAGCCGAGGAACTGCTGCCCCTCCTCGCCGATGACGTCGATGATGACCTTCTTATAGTGTTCGATGCGGGCCGGATCCCGCGGCATGAAGATGTGGCCGACAGCGTATTCGCCAGCCTTTGGCAGCGTCACGCCCTGCGCCGCCATTTCCTCGCGGAAGAAACGGTCGGGGATCTGCACGAGAATACCAGCACCATCGCCCATCAACGGGTCGGCACCGACAGCACCACGATGCGTCAGGTTTTCGAGGATAAACAGGCCGTCCTTGACGATCTGGTGCGACTTGACGCCCTTCATATGGGCAACGAAGCCGACGCCGCAGGCATCATGTTCATTGGCGGGATTGTAAAGACCCTGCCTTTCCGGCAAGCCGCCCGCGAAACGCGCTTTCGCAGAAACGGGTGCGGCCGCAGCCGCGGTGGGACAGTCTGTGGTCAGGGTTGCGGCGGCGATCTCTGCCTGCGGCTTGTTCGTCATTTTTGTCCCTCCTGCAAAATTACTTGCATGGTTTCATGCGAAGATCCGGCTCGACACGAATTTTCGCTTCCCGCAAAACCCGTATTCAACCCGGCTCGATCAAATTTAGGACAGCAAAGCTGTCTCAATTCACGAGGATTTTGACAGAAACGGGCGAATTTTGCAAGGGTGCGAATCCAATTAGTGAAAGCCCCATTTTGCAGCGAAGTTTCGATACTGACCTATTGTGCGAAACTTTCTTGTCGCAAAGCAGCCCGACCCGTTGCTTTCATTACCGGATTTGCCAATCTCAATGTTCCGACCTAGAACTTTCCCGTTATCGCTTCGAACAGCCCGAACAGAACCTCAGCTATCGGAAAGCCTTCAGAGATGTTTTTTGCTTCAGACAATTGGGCTGGCGCCCATCCGGCCGTCAACGAACGGCTTTCGCGGGAATCCACACGCTTTGCCGCCGCTTATGGCACCAGCGAACTTGATCTCTCCATCGAAAAGCGCTTCAACGAGATTTTCGAACGCGAAGTCGCGGTGTTTTTCGTCGCGACCGGCACGGCGGCCAATTCGCTTTCACTGGCCAGCATTGCCCGCGCCGGCGGCCTGACCTTCTGTCATTCCGAAGCGCATGTGATCGAGGACGAGTGCGGTGCACCGGATTTCTTTTCCGGCATGCGCATGGTCGCAGTCGAGGGACCGAACGGCAAGATGCTGCCGGAAAACCTGATCGAGCGCATTGCCCGTTATCCGCAGGATGCCGTGCACCACGGCCGCGCCGCAGCCATCACCATGACGCAGGCAACCGAAGCCGGCACCGTCTATACGCTCGATGAAATCGACGCCATCGCCAAAATCGCAAAAGACAACGGCCTGCCGCTACACATGGACGGCGCGCGTTTCGCCAATGCGCTTTCCGCACTCGGCACCACGCCCGCCGAAATGACGTGGAAACGCGGCGTCGACGTCCTGTCTTTCGGCGGCACGAAAAACGGCTGCTGGTGCGCGGAGGCAATCGTCTTCTTCGATCCCTCGCTCGCCCGGGACTTTTCCTTCCTGCGCAAACGCACCGCCCAGCTTTTTTCGAAATCACGCTTCATTGCCGCACAGTTCGAGGCCTATCTGCAGGATGACCTGTGGCTCGGTCTCGCCGGCCACGCCAATGCCATGGCCAACCGGCTCCGCGCCGGTTTCGCTTCGCTAAACAGCGCCCGCCTTGCCTGGCCGACCACGGCGAACGAAGTTTTCGCTATTCTGCCGAAGGCGGCCGCCGAAGCTGCCACGGCAAAGGGTGCGAAGTTCTATGACTGGCTGGAGCCGCGCGACATGCCGGAAGAAGTCGGCAAGGACGAGGTGCTGATCCGCATGGTCACCAGCTTCGCGACAACTGAGGCCGATGTGGACGAATTCCTGTCGATCTGCGCTGCCGTCTGACAAATATCGGAGGGCGCTCATAACCGCGCCCTCACACCTCCTGCAGCCGGTAACCCACACCGGTTTCCGTCAGGATATAACGGGGCTGATCCGGAATTTTTTCGATCTTCTGGCGAAGCTGGCGCACGTAAACCCGCAAATATTGCACGTCGGTCAGTTCGTCCCACACATGCTCCAGCAGGAAACGGTGGGTCAGAACCTTGCCGGCATGCTGCACGAGAACCCGCAGGATGTCATATTCCTTCGGCGAGAGCTTCACCTCCCGGTCCTCCACCCGGACGATGCGTCTGACCAGATCGACGGAGAGGTCGCCGGTCTGAAACACCGGCCTCTCTCCCTGGCTTTGCAGACGATGGCGCAGAGCGACGCGGATACGGGCGACGAGTTCGTTCATGCCGAAAGGCTTGGTGATATAGTCATCCGCCCCCAGTTCCAGCGCCTTGACGATACCCGCCTCATCCGTGCGGCTGGAGAGAATGATAACCGGCAGCGTCAGGCCCTCGCCGCGCCATTTCGCCAAGAGATCATGCCCCGACATGTCCGGTAGGCCGAGATCGAGAACGACGAGATCGGGCTTGTCCTCACTGACCAGCTCCATGGCGACCTTCGCATTCATCGCTTCGCTCACCGAATATCCCTGAGTCGACAGCCCCACGCGCAAAAGCTTGCGGATCGGCGGTTCGTCGTCGATGATCAGAATACGAACGGCGGAATTGGTCATTCCCGATCTCCTTCAGCGGCATAGCCGCTTGTCGCCGGCAATCGTGCCTTAATCATGATCTATCACAGGCGCATCGGCAGGAACCGGCAGACTGACGGTAAACTGCGCACCGGTGCGACCCGGCCTGTTTTCCGCGCGGATCGACCCGCCCATGGCCTCGATAAACCCCTTGCAGATGGACAGCCCGAGACCCGTTCCGGCCTGCACATGATCCGCCTTGCGCACCCGGTAGAAACTGTCAAACACCCGCTCGGTATCATCGGGTGGAATACCCGGCCCCGCATCGGCCACAGACAGGAAGATATTCTTGCCATGTCGCCAGCCGCGAATCTCGATGGTCGTATGTTCGGGGGCGTATTTGGCGGCATTGTCGATGAGATTGAACAGAACCTGTTCGAAAAGCACGGGATCGACCTTCAGCATCGGCAGGTCGGATGGAATATCCAGAACGATCTCATGCCTGACGACGATTTTAGCTGCGCGCGACAGCGCGGTTCCGACCATATCGCCCAGGAAATGCAGACCATAGTTCGGCTCCATCGCGCCCGAACCGATCCGCGTCATATCAAGAAGATTGGAGATGAAACGGTTCAGCCGCTCGGATTCCTCGACAATCGTTGAAAGCAGTTCGGCGCGCGCATCCGGCGGGATGTCCTCGGCGAAATCCTTCAGTGTTCCGGCCGAACCCAGGATGGCCGCAAGCGGCGTCTTGAGGTCATGGGAAATGGATGTCAGGAGTGCGGTGCGCAGCCGGTCGGTTTCCGCAGCAAGCCTTGCCCGGTCGACGTCAGAGACGAGTTGAATCCGCTCGATGGCGAGTGCCGCCTGATCGGCCAATGCGTCAAACAGCCGTTGCTGCTCCGGTGTCAGAAGCGGGCCGAGCCGGTCATCGTCCAGCCCCACCACGCCGACGGCGCCACTGCCAGTGCGCAAGGGCAGATAAAGACGTTTGGCGCCGGGAAGCGTATCTGCGCCCCTGCCCGCAGCCTTGTTGTGTTCCCAGGCCCACTGGGCTGCAGCAATATCGGCATCGACAAGCGTATCATCAGGCGGATATCCCGCCTTGACCGCTATCGTATTGTTTTCCGGCAGAAGCAGAACGATCCGAACCTTCAGCATCGAGGCCATCTGGAAAGCGGCTGCCCACAACACGTCGTCCAGCGTTCCGGTCACCGAAAGCTTCTTGGAGAACAGATACAAATCTTCCGTCGTTCGCGCCCTTGCCCGCGCGGAGGCCGCCTGCCGCTGCACCGCGACGGTAAGGTTGGAGGCGACGAGCGCCACGCCGAAATAAAACAAAAGAGCGACAAGGCTGTCCGGAGAACTGACCGTCAGCGTGTAACGGGGCTCCAGAAAGAAGAAGTTGAAGGCGACCGCGCCAAGCAGCGAAGCATAAAGCGCCGGGCCCAAACCGCCGCGCACGGCGGCCGCCAGAACGGCCATCAGGAAAACAAGCGCGAGGTTCTGCACATCGAGCGTCTGATCGAGCACGATGCCGACCACGATCGCCAGCCCGACAAACAGGGTGCTGTTGAGATAGGACCGGAAGGACTGGCGTGACCGCGCCGGTGCGGGCTTTACGGCTTGACCCTGCTTTTCTTCCCTCTTGTCGCCGGAAATGACATGCACGCTGATATCGCCCGCGTGGTCGATCAGATCATGCGTCAGCGAACGCTGGAAAATTCGCTGCCACCAGGATTTTCGCGGGCGGCCGATGATGATGTGGGTGAAATTATTGGCATTGGCGTAGGAGATGATCTCACGGGTCAGGTCCAGTGCCGGCAGGGTCACCGTCTCGCCGCCAAGCTGCTGCGCGAGCCGCATGGTGCCCGCCAGCCGGTCTTTTTCCGCCTCCGATAATTGCTGCGAACGCGGGGTATCGAGATGCAGCGCCGTCCAGGGTGCACGCAGGCGATCCGCCTGTCGGCGGGCGTAACGCACCAGCCCCGGACCATTGCCGCCATGGTCGAGACAGACCAGAACCCTGTCTCCCGCCGCCCAGGGGCCGGAAATGGCATGGGACTGCATGTGGTTGAGCAATTGCTCATCCACCCGTTGGGCAGTGCGCCGGAGGGCAAGCTCTCGCAGGGCCGTCAGGTTACCGCGCGAAAAATAATTCTCGATGGCGCGCCGGGCGGTGCGGGGCAGGTACACCTTGCCATCCTGCAGGCGTTTGATCAGATCGTCAGGGGTAATATCGATGATTTCGACATCGTCGGCCCGGTCGATGATGCTGTCAGGCACCGTTTCACGAACACGGATGCGGGTGATCTGCGCAACGATGTCGTTCAGGCTTTCGACATGCTGGATATTCAGCGTCGTATAGACGTTGATGCCCTGCGCCAGAATCTCCTGAACATCCATATAACGCTTGGGATGGCGGCTGCCGGTGGCATTGGTGTGAGCCAGTTCATCGACCAGAACCAGAGCGGGACGACGGGCCAGAATGGCATCGAGATCCATCTCCTCCAGCACCTGACCGCGATAATCGATGCGACGGCGGTGGATGATCTCGAAACCCTGCACCAGCGTTTCGGTTTCCCGCCGGCCATGGGTTTCAACGACGCCGATGACGGCATCCACACCATCCGCCAGCTTCGCCCGGCCGGACATCAGCATTTCATAGGTCTTGCCGACGCCGGGCGCTGCGCCCAGAAAAATCTTCAACCGGCCCCGCGCCTCGCGCCGGGCGTTTTCCAGCAGCGCATCGGGCGATGGTCGGCTCGGCATATCACGATTGTCGTCAGGCATTTAACCCACCAGTGGTCGAGGCTATGGCTTGCGAACAAGCCATAGCCATTTCAATTCATGAGCCGGCTGCGTCAAGGGCCATGTTGAGTGCCAGCACATTCACGACAGGCTCTCCCATGAAGCCGAGTTCCGGTCCTTCGACATGGCGCTCGACGATGCTACGCAGGGACGCCTCATCCATGCCCCTCGCCTTGGCGACGCGGGGAACCTGAAAATAGGCGGCTTCAGGCGAAACATGTGGATCAAGGCCGCTGCCCGAAGCCGTCACCAGATCGGCGGGAACCTCGGCCGCCGGATTTTCGGCTTTTGCGGCCTCGTAATCCTGTTTCACCCGGTCGATGAGCTTGGCGCTCGTCGGCCCGAGATTGGAGCCGGAAGACGAGGCGGCATTATAACCATCGCCGGCAGCGGACGGCCTTCCGTGGAAATATTTCTCACCGGTGAAGGTCTGCCCGATCAATTGCGAACCCACCACGGCACCACCTTTTTCGACCAGGCTGCCATTTGCCTGAAAGGGGAAGATCGCCTGCGCGAGACCTGTCATGCCCAAGGGATAGGCAAGGCCGGTGATGGCGGTGGTGGCGAGGATGAGCACCAGTGCGGGACGAAGCTGTCTAAACATTGTCTTTACTCCTCAGGCGAGACCGAGCGCCGTAATAGCGAGGTCGATGGCCTTGATGCCGATGAAGGGAACGATGATGCCGCCGAGGCCATAGATGACCAGATTGCGCGACAGCAGCGCACCCGCGCCGATCGGACGATATTTGACGCCCTTCAGCGAGAGCGGGATGAGCGCGATGATGATGAGCGCGTTGAAGATGATGGCCGACAGGATGGCGCTCTGGGGTGTCGAAAGCCCCATCACGTTCAGAACGCCAAGCTGCGGATAGAGCGCCAGGAACATCGCCGGGATGATGGCGAAATATTTGGCGATGTCGTTGGCAATGGAGAACGTCGTCAGCGCACCGCGCGTCATCAGCAACTGCTTGCCGATTTCGACGATCTCGATGAGTTTGGTCGGATCGCTGTCGAGATCGACCATGTTGCCGGCCTCACGGGCCGCAACCGTGCCGGTGTTCATGGCAACGCCGACATCGGCCTGCGCCAGCGCGGGAGCATCATTGGTGCCGTCGCCGCACATGGCGACGAGCTTGCCCTTGGCCTGTTCCTCGCGGATAAGCTCCAGCTTGTTTTCCGGCGTCGCCTGGGCGAGGAAATCATCCACCCCTGCTTCCGCCGCTATTGCCGCGGCCGTCATGGGATTGTCGCCGGTGATCATCACCGTGCGGATGCCCATGCGGCGAAGCTCCGCAAAACGCTCGCGAATGCCGCCCTTGACGATGTCCTTCAGCTGCACAACGCCGAGCAATTTTCCATCGCGCACGACAGCGAGCGGCGTGCCGCCGGTCTTGGCGATCTCTTCCGCAATTGCCCGGATGCCGCGCGTGGCGTCCGTTTCGGTTTTGACGGCAAGCGCCACATTGCCCTGTTGCGGAGCGCCGCCATCAACATGGGCAAGAACGGCATCGACTGCGCCCTTGCGAATGGAGGAACCTTCGAAATCGACACCACTCATTCGGGTCTGGGCGGTGAAAGGTACGAAATTCGCATGGAGTTTCTGCATGTCACGGGCGCGGATACCGTATTTTTCCTTGGCCAGAACCACGATCGAGCGGCCTTCCGGCGTTTCGTCGGCAAGGGAGGCAAGCTGCGCCGCATCGGCCAGTTCCTGCTCGGAAACGCCGGCAACGGGACGAAACTCGGTCGCCTGACGGTTGCCAAGGGTGATGGTGCCGGTCTTGTCGAGCAGCAGCGTATCCACATCGCCGGCCGCCTCGACGGCGCGGCCGGACATGGCCAGCACATTGAAACGCACCAGCCTGTCCATGCCGGCGATGCCGATGGCGGACAGAAGCGCACCGATGGTGGTCGGGATGAGCGTCACGAACAATGCCACCAGCACGATGATCGGGATCGAACCTCCGGCATAGGCCGCGAAACTCGGAATGGTGGCTGTGGCCAGAACGAAGATCAGCGTCATGCCGGCCAGCAGGATATTGAGCGCGATCTCGTTCGGCGTCTTCTGGCGTTCCGCGCCTTCGACGAGCGAAATCATCCGGTCGAGAAAGGTGGAACCGGCAGCGGCAGTGATGCGAACCCTGATCCAGTCCGACAGCACCTGCGTGCCGCCGGTAACCGCCGAGCGGTCGCCACCGGATTCGCGGATGACGGGGGCGGATTCGCCAGTGATGGCCGCCTCGTTGACGGAGGCGACACCTTCGATGACCTCACCGTCGGAGGGGATGATATCGCCCGCCTCGACGAGAACGACATCGTTCACCTTCAGGCTGGTGCCCGCCACCATTTTATATTGGCTGCGGTCATCGCCGGTCAGCAGTTTCGCCTGGGTCTCCGTGCGGGTCCGGCGCAACGAATCCGCCTGCGCCTTGCCGCGCCCTTCGGCGACGGCTTCCGCGAAATTGGCGAACAACACGGTGAACCAGAGCCAGAGATTGATCTGGAAGGAAAAGCCGAGATTGGCGCCACCGGTGATGAGATCGCGGATGAACAGCACTGTCGTCAGCACCGACACTGTCGCCACCACGAACATGACCGGGTTGCGCGCCAATGTGCGCGGGTTGAGCTTTTTGAATGCGGCGGCAATGGCCGGCACGAGAATGCGAGAATCAAGGATGCTCGCTTGTTTGGACTGGCTCATGAAGAGGCTCCAGCGTTTGAAACAGGGCGACCGATAAGGATCGATCAGCCCGTGATAACTTCGAGAGCGACGACGGCGGCGAACAGAGCCGCCATCATCGCAAGAATGAGATTGGAGGCGCACCAGCCGCCGGGCGTGGCGCTCCCCTTGCCGGGAGCGCCCTTGCGGGCGGAGACGATGCGGTTACTTCGAGACTTTTCGTCATTCATGGCATCACCTCAGAAGAGCTGGCCCGCCGCCATGACAAGATGTTCGGCAACGGGGCCGAGTGCGAGCGCTGGCAGGAAGGTGAGACCACCGACAATCAGGATCGTGCCGGCAAGCAGGCCGACGAAGAGCGGACCATCCGTCGGGAAGGTGCCGGCTGAGGCCGGAACGGTCTTCTTGGCGACCAGCGAACCGGCAATGGCGAGCGCCGGAATGATCACCAGAAAACGACCCATCAGCATGCCAAGGCCAAGCGTGATGTTGTACCAGGTGGTATTGCCCGTCAGCCCGCCGAAGGCGGAGCCGTTATTGGCGGCGGCGGAGGTATAGGCATAGAGGATTTCGGAGAAGCCGTGCGGTCCCGCCGTACCGATCGACGCCACGGCCGAGGGAAGGACGGTGGCCGTTGCCGTGAAAGCCAGCATGGCGAGCGGCAGGCAGAGAATGGCCAGAACCGCCATTTTCATTTCCTTGGCCTCGATCTTCTTGCCGAGATATTCCGGCGTGCGTCCGACCATCAGACCCGCCACGAAGATGGCGATGACGATGAAGAGCAGGATGCCGTAAAAGCCCGCGCCGACACCGCCGACGATCACCTCGCCCAACTGCATGTTGATGAGCGGAACAAGACCGCCCAGCGCCGTGAAGCTGCCATGCATGGCATTGACCGCGCCGCAGGACGCAGCGGTGGTGATGACCGCGAAGAGCGACGAGAGCGCCACGCCGAAACGGACCTCCTTGCCTTCCATATTGCCGCCAGCAAGGCCGAAGCTGTGCATCAGCGGATTTCCGGCCGCTTCCGCCCAATAGGTAACGGCGACGCCGGCGATGAACAGAACGCCCATGGCGGCGAGGATCGCCCAGCCCTGGCGCTGGTTGCCAACCATGCGGCCGAAAACATTGGTGAAGGCGGCGCCGATCGCGAAGATCGACACCATCTGGATCATGTTGGAAATGGCGTCGGGGTTTTCAAAGGGATGCGCGGAATTGGCGTTGAAGAAACCACCGCCATTGGTGCCCAGCATCTTGATCGCCAGCTGCGACGCCACGGGACCGACGGCAATCGTCTGCTGCACGCCTTCCAGCGTTTGCGCGTTCACATAAGCGCCGAGGGTCTGCGGCACGCCGAGCCACACATAGATGAGGGTCAGCACGATGCAGAGGGGCAAAAGCACGTAGAGCGTTGAGCGGACCATATCCACCCAGAAATTGCCGATCGCCTTGCCGGAGGCGCGTGAAAAAGCGCGGATGAGGCCGATGGCGATTGCCATGCCTGTCGCCGCGGAAACGAAGTTCTGCACGGTGAGACCGGCCATCTGGGTCAGATAGGACAGCGTGCTTTCGCCGCCATAATTCTGCCAGTTGGTGTTGGTGACGAAGCTGACCGCCGTATTGAAGGAGAGTTCCGGTCCCACGGCCGCCATTCCCTGTGGGTTATAGGGCAGCACGGCCTGAAAACGCATCAGGGCATAGAGCAGGGCAAAACCGAGGAGGTTGAAGAGAAGCATGGAGAAGGCATAGGTCGTCCAGTGCTGCTCCTCGCGCTCGCTTGTCCCAGCAAGGGCATAAAGGCCGCGCTCGACGGGTGCGAGAACCGGCGACAACAGGGTGCGCTCGCCATTAAAGACACGCGCCATATAGAAGCCGAGCGGCTTCACCAGCGCAAAAATGATCCCGCAGAAAAGCAGGACCTGAAACCATCCATTGAGGGTCATGGTATTGAACTTTCAATAGCCGTCGTTTCCCGATCAGAAACGTTCGGGGCGAATGAGAGCATAGGTGAGATAGGCGGCGATAAAGACCGTGACGGCGCCGCTCAAGATATAGTCGAATGTCATCGCAGCCTCCCGTCTAAAGCCGGTCGCAGGCGCGCGTATAGGCAAAGCAGAGGGCGAAAAACACCGTGGCTGCACCGATCAGAACAACATCCATCATCGATGGGACTCCTTTTTATTCGAGGAGCCGGACAGGAAGAAAAGCGCCGTCATGTGGGACGTCGCTTTTCAATCTTTCTGGCTGAGAAGGGAACACCATCCCTTCCCGCACAGAAGAATGCACCCGAACCGCATAAAGGTTCGAGACGGCCACAGAGGCAATAAAATAGGAATCCTATAGGAATTTCGACGCCCGCCGGTCGCGGACATCGCTGCCGCTAATTAAGAGAGCGGGCTGTCGCTGAAAGCGGACATGATGGTTTCCGCCGGACTTTTATCGGCCAGCAGCGCGGCCAGCAAAATGCGGGCCTGTCCCGGACGAAGCGTGGATGAATGTACGGCGCCCGCCGCGACAAGATCATGCCCGCCGCCGCCGCCGCCGTAACTTGCCACGAGCCGCCCTTCGGGCACGCGGCTGGAAACGATGACGGGAACGTTGCGTTCGGCGCAGCGCTTCACGGCTTCAGCGATACGCGGATTGGCGTTGCCGGAACCAAGCGCCGCAAGAACGATACCTTTCGCTCCCGCCTGCAGGCTTGCATCAATATGGGTGGCATCACAGCCGGGATGAATGGCGACGATATCGACGCGCTGATCGGTTACCGGGGCGGTAAGCCGCAGCGTTGCGGCAGCAGCCAGCGGCCGGGCCGAGCGGAAGGCGTCCGCCTCGTCCGCGCTCAGCTTGTAAAGCCCCCAGGCAGGCAGACAGCGGCCGCCGAAGGAGAGAAGCACGCCCTTCCCGGCATTCGCCTGATCGAGCGCTGTTTCTATGGCCCGGGCCAGATTGGCCGGCCCGTCCGCGTCCTTATGGTCTGCCGTAAACTGCGCGCCGGTGAAGACCACCGGCTTTGTGATGGTCTGCTGCAAATGCACGAGCAGCGAGGATTCTTCCATGGCGTCGGTGCCATGCAGAACCACGATGCCGGCAACGGCGGGATCATCAAGCTCTGCCCCCACCGCATCGCTGATGCGCTGCATGTCTGCCAATGTCAGGCTGGAGGAATCCTTCGCCATCAGATCAACCGGCTTCAGCCGGGCGCTGATTTGCGGAACCAGCGTCAGCAGGTCCTCACCCGAAAGGCTGGGCGTGCTGACGCCATCGGCGCTACGCCGGCTGGCGATGGTGCCGCCGGTGGCGATGACCGCCACCAGAGGCGTTGCGCCCTGCCCGCTCAATGCGACGCTCCTGCACCGGCACGCTCGGCCGCCAGGCGGTGGATGCGCTCACGCAGCAGATACCAACCGATGACAAGCGCCGGGATGATGACGAGCAGCGAGGCGATGGTCCAGGAGCCGACGGGATAGTCGAAGGCCATCAGAACCAGCACGCCGAACAGGAAGATGAGCGTGAGAATGCCGGTGTAGGGCGCGCCGAACATGCGGAAATCCGGACGTGCAAGCTCGCCACGCCTGGAAAGCTGCCAGAGCTTCAGCTGGCAAAGCACGATGACCGCCCATGCGCAGATGATGCCGAGCGCCGACAGGTTGAGCGCGATTTCGAAAGCGGCGGAGGGAACGACCGCATTCAGGGCCACGCCGAGAACGGTGACGACGGCCGTGACCGCAATGCCGCCATAAGGCACGCCATTCTTGTTCATCTTCGCCAGCGCCGCCGGAGCCGAGCCGGAAACCGCCATGGAATGAAGAATGCGGCCGGTGGAATAAAGACCGGCATTGAGCGAGGACAGCACAGCGGTCAGAACGACGAGGTTCATGATCACATCGGCACCCTCAACGCCGATGGAACCGAAGAAGGTGACGAACGGGCTCTCGCCGGCCTTGTAAGCGGTGTAGGGCAGAAGCAGCGTGAACAGCAGTACCGAGCCGACATAAAACACGACGAGACGCAGGACCACGGCGCGGATGGCGCGCGGCATGACCTTGCGCGGGTCTTCAGTTTCGCCCGCCGCCGTGCCGATCAGCTCAATCGAGGCATAGGCGAACACCACGCCCTGTATGATGACGAAGGCTGGAAGAATGCCATTCGGGAAGAAGCCGCCATTATCCGTAATGAGGCTGAAGCCGGTAACGTGGCCTTCGATCGGTGTGCCGAAAATGACGAAATAGACGCCAACGACGAGGAAAATGGCGAGCGCGAGCACCTTGATCAGGCTGAACCAGAATTCCAGCTCGCCGAAGACCTTCACCGACAGCATGTTCATCGCCAGCACGACGACCAGTGCCGTCATCGCGAACACCCACTGATCGATACCCGCCAGCCACGGCACGTATTGCTTGAAGAAATTCATGTAGAGGGCGACGGCGGTCACATCAGCCACCGAGGTCATGGCCCAGTTCAGCCAATACATCCAGCCGGCCGCGAAGGCCATCTTCTCGCCGTAGAACTCGCGGGCGTAGGAGACGAAGGAACCGGAACTCGGGCGATGCATGATAAGCTCGCCGAGCGCGCGCAGCACCAGAAATGCGAAGAAACCGCAGAGCGCGTAAACGAAAACCAGCGCCGGACCGGCCTGCGCGAGGCGCCCGCCAGCACCCAGAAAGAGACCCGTGCCGATAGCGCCGCCGATGGCGATCATCTGGATCTGGCGCGGCTTCAGGGCCTTATGGTAACCGAGGTCCTCTTCGATGAAGACCTCACGTTCGGCGGGTGCCGTTTTTCCAGAATGCATGGATTTATCCTCCCGATAAAACGCTTGTAATCGGCAATAAGCCGGAAATCAAAGTGGAACTGGCGTCGTCCCCAAGGCTGGAAATATGGCCAGCGAATGCGCGCATGCTGTAAAGCTGCATGACAGATTTTTGCCCTCTTAATTGCAGAGACTGGCTTTCGTCAAGAGCCACCGGGCAATATTGACCTTCCCCCTCCTTGGGAATATGGTCATCAAATCTGTAAGACAGCTTTACAGATTTTGCAACGCTTAAAGCCAGTGGAGGACACAGTGAGCGTGACGCGCAGGGAGCATGATTTGCTCGGGACAAAGGAAATTCCGGCGGATGTCTATTGGGGCGTGCACACGGCGCGCGCTGTGGAAAACTTCAAGATCACCGGGGTGACCATTGGCCACAACCCCTATCTCGTCCGGGGACTGGCCTATGTGAAGGAGGCTGCGGCACGCGCAAATCACGAGCTCGGCCTGCTCGACACCGAACGAATGGAAGCCATCGTCGAGGCCTGCCGAGAAATCCGCGCCGGCGCGCTGCATGAGCAATTCGTGGTGGATGAAATTCAGGGCGGAGCCGGCACCTCCACCAACATGAATGCCAATGAGGTCATCGCCAACCGCGCGTTGGAACTGCTTGGTCACGAAAAAGGCGATTATGCCCGCCTTCACCCGAATGATCATGTCAATCTCAGCCAATCGACCAACGACGCCTATCCGACCGCAATCAATGTCGGACTGATCGAGGCGATCGACGATCTGGCGGCTTCCATGGGCGTTCTCAAGGACGCTTTCGACCGCAAGGCGCAGGAATTTGCCGGCTTCATCAAGATCGGACGCACGCAATTGCAGGACGCGGTGCCGATGACGCTCGGCCAGGAGTTCCGTACTTTCGTGGTGATGCTCGGCGAAGATCAGGCGCGCCTGATCGAATCCGCGGCATTGCTGCACGAGATCAATCTCGGCGCCACCGCCATCGGCACCGGGCTCAATGCGCCGCGCGGTTATGCCGAGCTTGCCTGCCAGCATCTGGCGGAACTGACCGGGCGACCGCTGGTAACGGCCGCCGACCTGATCGAGGCCACACAGGACCCCGGCGCCTTCGTGCATCTCTCCGGCGTGCTGAAGCGCGTCGCCGTGAAGTTGTCGAAAACCTGCAACGACCTTCGCCTGCTCTCTTCCGGCCCGCGCGCCGGGATCGGCGAAATCACCCTGCCCTCGGTTCAGGCAGGTTCCAGCATCATGCCGGGCAAGATCAACCCGGTCATTCCCGAAGTGGTCAACCAGGTGGCCTATGCGGTGATCGGCAACGACATCACCATCACCATGGCCGCCGAAGCCGGGCAGCTGCAGCTCAACGCCTTCGAGCCGATCATCGTGCGCGCGCTTTCACAGAGCATCAGCCAGCTCAGCGCCGCCTGCCGCACCTTGGCGGAACGCTGCGTCGACGGCATCGTGGCAAATCCCGCCATCATGGCGCAGCGCGTGGAAGAATCGATCGGTCTTGCCACCGCGCTCAACCCGCTAATCGGTTATTATGCGGCAACGGAAGTAGCCAAGGAAGCGCTTGCCAGCGGCCGCACGGTGCCACAGGTGGTTCTGGAGCGCGGTTATCTCACCGATGCGCAATTGCAGCAGGCGCTGAGCCCGCGGCACCTTGCCAACCTGCCTGCCGTCACGGCTGGCGAAGCCGATCTTCGCCAATGATCGTCGTCACCACTTGCTTCACCTGCCCAAGGTGAAGCTCCATCGCCTCCCGCGCCTCTGGCGCTGAACCCCGCCGGATCGCCTCGACGATCCGGCGGTGCTCGAAATTCGACGCGACGCGGCGGCCGGCCATCAGGTTCACCATCTCGGATTGCTGGGATAGGGCTTCGCGCGCATCGGCCACCACCTTGGCGAACAGCCTGTTGGCCGAAGCTTCCGCAATGGCGCAATGAAACTGCCCATCCAGCAGCACCCAGGGATGCGGCCTTTCTTCGGCTTCCATCCGATCACAGAGGTCAAGCAAGACCTCCAGCTGGGCATCGGTCCGCCTCAACGCCGCCCAACCGGCCGCCGGCACCTCGATGAAGGGGCGGGCCTCGATCAGATCGCGGGCGGAATAGGCGCCGTAATTCAATTCGGAAGGTGGCGTCGGCGTCATCACATAGGTGCCGCTTCCGGTGCGGGTCTGCGTCAGCCCCAGGGTCTGGAGCGAGCGCAGCGCCTCGCGAATAATCGGCCGGCTGACGCCATATCGCGCTGCCAGATGGGCTTCCGAAGGCAGCCGGATGCCGACCGCAAGCTGCCCCGAGGTGATGGCGGAACGGATATCATCGAACACCGCTTCTGCGGCATTCTTGCGATTGATCGGCTGCCCATCCGCAAGCCAATCCGACAACCCGCCCATCTTTAAACCCTCCGCACTCTCAATATGTCCGCAATATCAACGCAAGACCAGACGACCGTCCAAACGCAAAAGGACGGCCGCCGCTCTCGCAGCTAAGCCGACCTTCCTAACATTATCCTGCCCGCGGGAACAACGACGGTGGATATTTTTGTTGGAGCGAGGGAACAACGACGCCGTACCCTCGCCCCGCACCGATATCACGCCTTGATTTCTGTTCCCTCCGGCTTGTCATCCTCACGCGGAATACGGAACCAAGCGACATAGAGCGCGGGGAGGAAAAGCAGCGTGAGCGCCGTACCCACCACGATGCCGCCCATCATCGCATAGGCCATCGGACCCCAGAAAATCTCCCTGGATATTGGGATGAGGGCGAGCGTGGCGGCCGCCGCCGTCAGCATGATCGGCCGCATGCGGTGCTCGGTCGCCTCGATGACGGCATGCCATGCCGAGACCCCTTCACTTCTCAGATGCTCGATCTGCACCACCAGAATGACCGAGTTGCGGATCAGGATACCGATCAGCGCCAGCACGCCGAGAATGGCAACGAAGCCCATCGGCGCATTGGAGAAGAGCAGCGCCACCACGACGCCGATCAAGGCCGTCGGCGCGACGGCGAAGACCAGGAACAGCCGGCTGAAGCTTTGCAGCTGAACCATCAGGATCGTCGCCATCGCAAACAGCATCAAGGGCACCACGGCAACGATCGGAGCCTGCGAATCCGCGCTGGATTCCACGGAGCCACCGACTTCCATCTTGTAACCGACGGGAAGCGTCTTCTCGAAAGCCTCGAGTTTCGGCTTCAGCTGCTCCACGATCGTGGCTGGCTGTGTTGGGCCGATAATCGCGGCCTTGACGGTGACTGTCGGGATCCTGTCACGACGCCAGATGGTCGGCTGCTCCAGTTCGTAGCGGAAATTGGCAATCGCCGAGAGCGGCACGGCCTTGCCGTTCGTCGCCGGCAATTGCAGGTTCTGCAACGTCTCGATGGACCCCCGCTCTGCCAGTTGCGCGCGCGCCACCACGTTGACGAGGTAAATATCGTCCCTGACCTGGGTCACGGTAGAACCCTCGACAATGCTGTTCATGGCATTGGCGATATCTTCCGAGGAGACGCCGAGCTGCCGGGCCTTGTCCTGGATGACATCGACCTTCACCACGCGCGTCGGCTCGTTCCAGTCCATCACGAGGTTCGAGAGCAGCTGATGTTCACCGACGATACCGGACAATTGCTGACCGAGTTCGCGGACCTTCTGGATATCAGGACCGCTCAGGCGATATTGGACCGGTTTCCCGACGGGAGGACCGATATCGAGTAACTTCACGAAGGCGTCGGTGCCGATGAATGTCCGGTCCAGATAATCCTGCAGCTCGGCACGCACCTTGTCGCGCACATCCAGCCCCTTGGTGACGATGACCGTCTGGCCGAAGGTGACGTCAGGTGTCTGCACGTCGAAGGACAGGATGAAGCGCGGTGCGCCTTCGCCGACATAGGTCGTCCAATGGTCGATATCCGTATTCTTCGCCAGCATTTCCTGCTCGAACTGCGCCATCTGCCGGTTGGTTTCGGCAATCGAGCTGTTCTGCGGCAGGTTCCAGTCGACGATCAGTTCCACGCGGTCGGATGACGGGAAGAACTGCTGCTGCACGAGGCTCATGCCGCCGACGGAAAGGCCGAAGAGGGCAATGGTGAGGATGATCGTCACCCAGCGCCAGCGCAGCGCCCGCCCGAGGAGCCAGGAAAAGGCGGAGGCGAACCGGCCCTTCTTTTCATGGTGCGATTTCATCGTCTTCGGCAGGATCGTGACGCCGAGCAGCGGCGTGAACAGGACGGCGACGATCCACGACACAATGAGCGAAACGGCGATCACCACAAAAAGCGTGAAGGTGAATTCACCCGCCGCGGAGTTGTTGAGACCGACCGGAATGAAGCCTGCCACGGTGACCAGCGTGCCCGTCAGCATCGGGAAAGCGGTGGAGGTGTAAACATAGGTCGCCGCTTTTCTGAGATCGTCTCCGACCTCGAGCCGCGCGACCATCATCTCGACGGCAATCATCGCATCGTCGACGAGAAGCCCGAGCGCGATGATGAGCGCGCCGAGCGAGATACGTTGCAGCGAAATGCCTGTGTATTCCATGTAGACGAAGGTGATCGCCAGCACGAGCGGAATGGAAACGGCAACCACCATGCCGGCCCTGAGGCCAAGGCTGATGAAGCTTATGACGAGAACGATTGCAATCGCCTCGAACAGCGCCGAGGTGAAACCCGAGACCGCCTCATCGACCACGGCCGGCTGATCGGACACACGATGCACATCGACACCAACAGGCAGATCCGCCACCACACGCTTCATCTGTGCATCCAGCGCCTCGCCGAAATGCAGCAGGTTCGCACCGGTTTTCATGCCGATCGCAAGGCCGATAGCCGGCTGGCCGTTAAAACGGAACAGCGATGATGGCGGATCGACATAACCGCGCCTGATCGTCGCCACTTCCGTTAGTGGGAAGAACCGGTTGTTGACCCGCAGATTGATGGACCGCAGGCTGTCTTCAGAGGTGAACTGGCCGCTGACGCGTAGCGCCACACGCTCAGGCCCGGCATTAACGAAGCCGGATTGCGTGACGGCGTTCTGGGATTGCAGCGTCTTTATGATCGACTGCTGATCGATGCCGAGGGCTGCGATCTGCCGCGTGGAGAACTCCAGATAGATCGTCTCGTCCTGCGCGCCGATAACATCGACTTTGCCGATATTGTCGACGGTCAGCACCTTCGCACGGGCATCCTCCACCAGATCGCGCAACTGCCGCTGGCTGAGACCATCGCTGGTGAAGGCGTAGATATTGCCATAGACATCGCCGAAACGGTCATTGAAGAAGGGGCCGACCACGCCGGAGGGAAACTCCCCTTTGATGTCGCCGATCATGTTGCGCACCCGCACCCAGGTCGGTTCGACATTGCGTGCCTTGGTTTCCGGCACCAGTTCCACGAAGATTGTGGTGCGGCCAGCCACCGTCTGGCTGCGCAGATGGTCGAGATTGTCGAGCTCCTCGAGCTTCTTCTCGATCCGGTCGGTCACCTGCCGGGCTACTTCCTCCGCGGAAGCACCGGGCCATTGCGCGCTGATCACCATCGTCTTGATGGTGAAGTTCGGATCTTCCTCACGGCCGAGGTTGAGATAGGAGAAAACGCCGGCGAGAACGAAGACCAGCATGAAGTACCAGACGAGCGAACGGTGTTCGAGCGCCCAGTCGGAGAGATTGAATTTCTTCACTGACGGACCTCCTGATCAATCCTGATGGCCTGTCCATCCTTGAGCTTGTGAACACCGGCGCTAGCGACACGCTCGCCGGGCTTGACGCCGTCGGTGATACGCACGCTGCCGCCCTCAGTCGGCTCACCTTCTATCGTGACAGGGCGCAACGTCACCGTTGCCTTGTCGGCATTGACGATCCAGACACCCCACCCACTATCTGTTTTCAGCAGGGCTGATGCGGGAAGCATGATCTGCGGTTCGGATGCGGCAAGCACCGAGGCCGTGACGACGGAACCCAGCCTGAATGCCGGCGGCGCATCCTGCAGGCTGATCTTCGTGCGGCGCGTGCGCGTTGCCGTTTCGGCTTCCGGAGCGATCTCGCGCACCACGCCGGTGGTGCGGATTTTCGGGTCAAGCTGCAGGGCGATCTCGAAGGCGGAACCGATCTCGAGCCGCTGCGCCGCAAATTGCGGAACATCGACCACCACATCGCGCACTTCCGGCCGGGCAATCGTCACGACCGTTTGGCCGGCCGAAACAACCTGACCGATTTCGCCTGAGGTTGCCGTCACCACGCCGTCAAATTCCGCATGCAGCTGCGCATAACCCAGCTGCTCCTCGGCCTTGTCCAGATTGGCGCGGGCCTTGGCGACGGCGGCGTTGGCGGTGCGTGTTGCCTGTTCGGCTTCTTCCAGTGCGGCTTCCGTGCCGCTGCGGGCTTCAGCCAGCACGCGCTGACGCTGTTCCGTCGTGACCGCGTTGGCCAGCTGCGCTTCCGCATTGGAAAGATCGGATTGCGCACTCTTCACCGCAAGCTCGAGCGCCAGCGGATCGATCGACGCGACCACGTCGCCTTTCTTGACCAGATCGGCCACATCGACATTGCGGGCGATGATCCGACCGAGAACACGAAAACCGAGATCGGTCTGAATACGCGATTCCACCGTGCCGGTCAGCCGCAGCGCATCGGCGGGCTTCTCTTCCACGACGACGGAAAGCACCGGACGCGGCGCCTCGGCGGCGGCTTCCTGCTTCTCCTCGCAGGAGGAGACCGCAATCGCCACAGCCACCAAAAACAAGCTTCTGTATATACTGGACATTATTGTGCCTGCCCCTTTTCATAGGCGACTTTTTCACCGGTGCGGAGAAATTTGGTCCCGACGGTGACAACGAGATCGCCGGGATTAAGTCCTTGCGCGATGACGAATTGACCGGTCTCGTAGTCAGCGACCTCGACGCGCCGCATGGCGATTTCCGAGGATTGCGGATCGACCACCCAGACGGCGGGAAAGCCGTCCTGCGACGTCATCGCCGACCACGGAAGCTCAATCGCATCGACCTGCTTGAAGCGGAAATGGCCGGATACAGGCGCCCCGAGCGGCATGGTCAGATCACCGTTCAGACCCACCTTGACCCTGATCGTTCCATTGTCGGGGTCGATCGTCGGAGAAATCTCCCGCACCGGCGCCGCAACGCTGCGGGTGGGATCCGACAGGAGGCTGACATTGACGAGATTGTCGATGTCGCGCTCGAGAAACAGGGATTCATAGACATCGAAGACCGCATCGCGCGGCCCGTCATGCGCCAGCGTGAAGACAAGCTGGGCGGCCTGCGCCACCTGGCCGACTTCGACATTGCGCGCCGTGATCACACCATCCGCATCGGCCCTGAGTTCGGTGTAGGACAGGGCATCCCGCGCCGTGTCGAGCTGCGCCTGCGCCGATCTCACCGCGCCCTGCGTGGTGAGCAGGGTTTCCTGGGCCTTGTCGACCGCTGAACGCGAGGTCACCTGCGTCCTGAACAGGCTTTGCTGACGGTCGAACGTCAATTGCGCCTGCGTCTGCTGCGCTTCTGCGGATTGCAGGTTGGCGAGCGCAACATCGAGATCGGCCTTTTGCTCTTCAGGATCCATGCGGGCAAGCAATTGCCCGGTCTTGACCCGTGTACCCACATCCACCAGCCGCTCGGTGATCTTGCCGCTGACCCGGAAAGACAGGTCCGTCTGGACCCTTGCCCTCACTTCACCCGTTATGACGCTGCCGCGATCGACGGGCTTCTTTTCAGCCGTGACCACGCCGACGGTGCGCAGCGACTTTTCCGCAGGCGGCTCTTCATTGCTGCAGGACGACAGGGCGAAAATGCCGCCAAGCGCCGCCGCGATAAGGATGGTTTTCATGGTGACCTCTTGATCTTCGCCTCATCCTATAATATTTGACTGACTGAATAGTCAATGAAATTCTTATGCCGCCGATCGGGGATCTGTCCGGAACATCGGGCCAGCCTCCCGAATGATCATTCCACTTCGTCCGGCACATCCTTGCGGGCGCGTCGGCAATGTTCCGGCATATTGAAGCATGCGCGCGCCTTCACAAAAATCCATTCCGGTTTTTGCGCCGGTGCTATAGGCAAACCATCTCTCATTTCCGCCTATCGCGACGGACAGAAGGGCACGCGCCGAAAAAACAAAGGGATCCGGGGCCATGGCGAAAGCAAAACTGACACGTGCTGAACAGAAGATACAACGTCCGTTGCAAATTCTCGATGCCGCATTCGAGGAATTCACCAAAAGGGGATTTACCGCGACACGGGTAGAAGACATCGCGGAACGGGTGGGTGTGACGAAAGGGACGGTCTACGTCTATTTCGAAACCAAGGAGGCGCTCTTCGAGGCAATGGTCAAGCACGCCTCCCAGCCATTCCAGGAAGCGTTCAAGGCCTATGCGCATACATCCGACGACCCCGTCGAGGAGCTGCGCCTGTTACTGGAATTCATGTTCGACGCACTCGTCGACAACAAGAAAATGCGGGAACTGTTCCGCCTCATCCTTGCGGAAGGCGCAAAATTCCCCGATCTCATCGACCAGCATCATGACACGTTGATGGCGCCGGTCTTCGAGCGCATCAATACGATCCTCGAGGAAGGCGTGGCGAAAAAAAGGTTCAGGGCCAATCCCCCCGAACTCGCCAAGGTCGTGATGTCGCCCATGGTCGGAACATTGGTGTTTCGGCTGATTTTCAACGACCGGCGCATTTTAGACAGGCAGGCCGTTCTGAAGATTCATCTCGAACTGATCATGCGCGGGCTGCTGGCATAGGCATCACTGCACGCGGCTGCAGACCTCTATTCCTGACTTTCAAGCCGGTATCGGGAACCGGGATAGAGCAGCCGCACGGACGTGACGGCACGGCTCGACGACCAGGTTCTGCGGCGCACGAGAAGGCAGGGCTCGTTTCGGCTGATGGCCATCAGCTTGCATTCCCAGGGCTGGGGCGACGCCGCCTCGATGAACTGCTCGGTCCGGGAAATAGGTGCCGCCGCCGTCAGATAGGCATTCGGCGTGAGCGTATTGAAATCCTGCATCAGATAATCCGGAGCGATCTCCGCATTGACGAAGCGATCTTCGAGCTGGATCGGCACGTCATCTTCATGGTGCACGATGATGGAGTGGAAAACTTTCGCTCCCACGGCGATCTCGAGCGCCGTTGCGAGATCCGGACCGCAAACTTCCGTCTGGGCGAGGATCAGGCTTGGCCGATGGGTTGAACCGCGCTCCTTGATCTCGTCGGCGATGTTACGCACGCCCATCATGCCGGCGCTTCGCTTTTTAGGAGCGACGAAAGACCCGCGCCCCTGCACGCGAACAATCACCCCCTCGGTTGCCAGCTCCCGCAAGGCGCGGTTTGCCGTCATGCGGCTGACACCCAGCATGTCGACCATCTCGTTTTCTGAGGGTATCCTGTGGTTCGTCAACCACTCTCCGCTGGCGATCTTTTCCTTGATCTGTTCTTTCACCCGCTCATACAGCGGCAGGGAGGAGCGATCGCCCGAGACAGAAAACTCGCTTTCGATGACGGGCAGCATTAAAACTCCTAAAAATCGGGCGACTGCACAAAACGCAGCCAGAATCCGCGCAAGCACAAAATTATCACATCCTATCTTGCTTGTCTTTCGCAAATATGTGAAGTTACATATACAACTTGAGGGGAAAATAATGGCGAGCGAAGACTCGATCTCTGGCAGCCGCAAGTCTCCCGCCGACGGTCGGGGCGATATTCAAATGCCCGCTCAGCGCAAGGGCAGCAGCTGCCATGCCGGAGCTAAAGTTGTATTTGAAGGCTCGCTTGGGCAATATGCGCTGAAAGCTCGCCCTTTTCAGAACCTGCCAGCCGCAGGCGCGTTCGACCCAAAGTCGCCGATACGCGCACCCCATACGAATTTCCCAAAGTTGTATAGTGAACTTCCGGCACGCCGCTTCGAGGTGAACATCGAATTCCATATTGATTCGACGAGCGCCCGGCCGCCGATTTCGACGGGATATGAAATGCACCAATGACCACCGGGCTCAGGGGCAAACACCTGCCCAGGGCGCGCCCGGCTCACGCATGCCAGCAAATTGCCAATCATCAAACCAAAAGGGGAATGCAATGCTGAATTCAAAACTGAAAATCGCGCTGGCCACCACCGCGCTCATCATGGGAGCATCCGCAGGCGCGGCCAAGGCGGAAGGCTATTGCAGCGCAGGAAAGACCATCACCTTCGCCGGCATCGACTGGGAAAGCGGCGCTTTCATCACCGAAGTCATGAAGGAAATCCTTTCCAAGGGCTATGATTGCAAGGTCGATTCCATTCCCGGCAACTCCGTGACGCTGGAACAGGCAACCGCCAATAATGACGTGCAGATCTTCGCTGAAGAATGGATCGGCCGCTCCGACGTCTGGAACAAGGCTGCGGAAGCAGGCCAGGTCACGTCAGTTGGCAAGACCTTCGTCGGCGCCGCCGAAGGCTGGTTCGTGCCGGAATATCTGATCAAGGGCGACCCCGCAAAAGGCATCGAAGCCAAAGCTCCGGACCTGAAGAGCGTCGACCAGCTTTCCGATCCGAAGATCGTCGAACTGTTCAAGGACCCGGAAGAGCCTACCAAGGGCCGCTTCCTCAATTGCCCGTCGGGCTGGACCTGCGAAGGCGTCAACACCGCCAAGCTGCAGGCATACAAGCTGGAAGCAAACTATGTGAACTTCCGCCCGGGCACCGGCACTGCGCTCGATGCCGCAATTGCCGCCGCCTATCTCCAGGGCGAGCCGATGCTGTTCTACTACTGGAGCCCCACGGCAATCATGGGCAAATACAAGCTCGTCCAGCTACAGGAGCCGACCTATAGCGATGCCTGCTGGAAGGAGCTGACAAGCGCGGATGGAAAGCGCGACGCCGGTTGCGCCTTCCCCTCCGTCGAGGTGGCCTATGGCGTGAACAGCACCTTTGCCAAGGAAGCGCCTGAGATCATCGCTATCCTTGAAAAGGCGACCTTCCCGCTGACGGAAATCAACGCCAGCCTCGCCTACATGACGGACAAGCAGGTCGATGCGACAGCCGCAGCCAAGACCTTCCTTCAGACCAAGGCCGATATCTGGAGCAGCTGGGTTTCTGCGGACGCCAAGGCGCGTATCGAAGCCGCCGTCAAGTAAACATCGCAGGCGCGCCGGACTTCCGGCGCGCATTTTCCCGTCAGGACAGGGGCCGGCTCCCGAAATTGGGGTCGGCAGGCGCGAGGACTACACCAATGTTTCCTGAAGTTTTCCATATTTCCATCCGCGGCCCGATCAATGAGATCGTGCGTTCGCTGGTGGTGAACTACGGCTACCTTTTCAAGGCGATCTCACAGACGATCCTGCAGGCGATCCTCTTCGTGGAATGGGCGCTGCGCGGTCTGCCGTGGTGGGTCATTTTTCTGGTCTTCCTGGTGCTCGCCTGGTTCGCGGCGAAAAAGATTTCGCTCGTCATCATGGTGGCGGTGATGCTTTTCATCGTCGGTGCGCTCGGCCTCTGGGATCTGACGATGCAGACGCTGGCGCTGATGCTGATTGCCAGCCTCATCTCCATCGTCATCGGCGTGCCCATGGGTATCCTGCTTGCCAAAAGCGAATGGGCCCGGCGTATCACCCTGCCGATCCTCGATGTGATGCAGACCATGCCGAGCTTCGTGTATCTCATCCCCGCCATCATGCTGTTCGGCCTCGGCAAGGTTCCGGCCGTACTTGCCACCATCGTTTATGCCGTACCGCCGTTGATCCGCCTGACCGATCTCGGCATCCGGCAGGTGGACCGGGAAGTGGTGGAAGCGGCGACCGCTTTTGGCGGCAGCCCGAGACAGATCCTTTTCGGCGTCGAATTGCCGCTTGCCACACCTACGATCATGGCCGGTCTCAACCAGACGATCATGATGGCGCTCTCCATGGTCGTCGTCGCCTCGATGATCGGTGCGCGCGGTCTTGGCGAACAGGTGTTGAACGGCATCCAGACGCTTGATGTCGGCAAGGGCCTCGAAGCAGGTCTCGGCATCGTTATTCTCGCAATCGTGCTCGATCGTATCACCCAGGGTTTTGGCCGATCCAGCCGGAAGGAAATGGGCAATGACTGATATCCATATCCGCAACGTGTCCAAAATCTTCGGCGGCAACTGGAAGGCTGCGCTCTCCATGGCGCAGCAGGGCGCGGAAAAGAGCGAAATCCTGGCGAAGACGGGATGCAGCGTCGGCCTCGACAATGTCAGCCTCGATATAGCGGGCGGCCGCATTTTCGTGATCATGGGCCTCTCCGGCTCCGGCAAGTCGACGCTGGTGCGCCACATCAACCGTCTTATCGAGCCGACGAGCGGCGAGATTCTCGTCGGAGACGACAATGTTCTCGCCCTCAAGGCGAAGGAGCTGCGGGATTTCCGTAATCGGCGCGTCAGCATGGTGTTCCAGAATTTCGGCCTGATGCCGCACCGCACCGTCTTGCAGAACGTCGTTTATGGCCAGCGCGTGCGCGGGCTGACCAAGGCCGACGCACGACCCATCGGCATGAAGTGGATCGAGACTGTCGGCCTTTCAGGCTACGAGGACAAGTTTCCCCACCAGCTTTCCGGCGGCATGAAACAGCGTGTGGGTCTCGCCCGCGCGCTGGCGGCCGATACCGATGTCATCCTGATGGACGAGGCCTTTTCAGCGCTCGACCCGCTGATCCGCGCCGACATGCAGGACCAGTTGCTCCAGCTCGAAAAGAACCTGCACAAGACCATCGTCTTCATCACCCACGATCTTGACGAGGCGCTCCGCATCGGTGCGCAGATCGCGATCCTGAAGGACGGAAAACTGGTGCAGGTGGGAACGCCGGACCAGATCCTCAACAGCCCCGCAAACGACTATGTCGCCCGTTTCGTGGAGCGCCGCGCAGGTGCGGGGGAAGCCCAGCATGGCTGATACGATCACCATCGATCGTCCCCTTACCTGGCAAGAGATCGCCGCTGTCGCAAAGGGTGCGACGCTTTCCCTGTCGGATGCGGCGTGGCAGCGTATTGCCGATGCCCGCGCCATCGTTGATGCACTCGTCGAAAAACGCGTGCGCGGTTACGGCATCAACACGGGTGTCGGTGCGCTCTGCGATGTGATCGTGGATATTCCGCAACAGCAGGCCCTCTCCCGAAACATCCTGCTCAGCCATTCCTGCGGCGTCGGAGAACCGCTCGGGCGCGAAGAAACGCGCGCCATCATGGCTGCCCAGATCAACAACTTCGCGCATGGTTACTCCGGCGTGCAGGTCAAAACGGTTGAAGCGCTGCTGGCCCTGCTGAATGGCGATATTCTTCCCGTCATTCCCTCGAAGGGGTCGGTGGGTTACCTCACCCATGCCGCGGCCATAGGCGTCCTGCTGATCGGCGAGGGCGAGGCCCGCCACGGGAGCGAATTGATCAGCGGCAGGCAAGGGCTGGAAAAGCTCGGCCTCGAACCTATGGTCCTGCAGGCAAAGGAAGGGCTGAGCCTCGTCAACGGCACACCCTGCGCCACCGGTCTCGCCAGCCTCGCACTTGCCCGCACCACTTCCCTTATCGACTGGGCCGATGCGGCAGCTGCTATGAGCTATGAAAATCTTGGCGCACAGGCGGACCCCTTCGCCGCAGAGCCGCTTGCGCTACGCGCCTCGCCCGGCATCCAGACCGTCGGCGCGAACCTGCGCCAACTCCTGGCCGGAAGCCCGCTTCTTGCCCGGTCGGCCGGATCGCGCACGCAGGATCCGCTCAGCCTGCGCGCCGTGCCGCAGGTGCACGGCGCCGTTCGGGATAGCGTCGCGCAGATCGCCGACGTCGTGAACCGCGAGCTTGCGAGCGTCACGGATAATCCTGTTGTCACCGGCACGCCGCAGGCGCCCGAGGTCCATTCCCAGGCCCATGCAGTTGGCGCGGCACTCGGGCTCGCCATGGATGGGCTGGCAACGGCTGCAGCCGAACTTGCCGCGATTTCCGAGCGCCGTATCGACCGGCTCGTCAACCCGCTTGTCAGCGGGCTGTCTGCCTTTCTGGCAGAAAGTGACGGTGTCTGTTCCGGTTTCATGATCATCCAGTACACGGCCGCAGCGCTTGCCGCAGAAAATCGCCGCCTTGCCGCCCCCGCCAGCCTCGATGGCGGCATCACCTCCGCTCTGCAGGAGGACATACTCACTCATGCCACCGCCGCTGCCGACAAGACACTTTCGATTATCGGCAATCTGGAAACCATTCTGGCGATCGAGATCATGAGCGCGGCGCAGGCTTACGACATGCAACCAGACAAAGCCGGCCGTGCACCTAGCACCGATACGCTCTACCAGCGTATCCGGACGGCAGTGCCATGTTACCGCGACGACCGGCCGCTCAACCACTTGCTGGCTTCTGTGCGGGAAATACTGCGGACCACGCATGCGGGGATACGCGCCGACGCGGGTTAACTGCTGTGCCGGAAATTTTAGTGGAAGAGGTTACTCTTTACCGGTCCTCTGAGCGATGAAAACCGCTTCCGCACGCGCTGGCGACATGGGCCAGATCCGCCGTGTAGGCGGCGGGTCCCCCTGCCGAATGGCCTCGACGATCTTTTCCATTTGCGCCGGGCCTTCAGTATCGCGGCTTTCGCCTTGATCGTCATCGAATGAAGATGATTGATACGCATCGTCTGCAGATTGAGGTTGCCCCGTGCGACATGCGGGTCGATCTTGCTGAATAGCGCCTAATAAAAGGATGAGGTATGCGCCAGAACGCCCGTATATCCCTGGCGACATAGCTTTCGAGGATACGTTTGAGCGACCTTTCGAGCGCTTCCACGATGGCAGCATCGCGGCGCTCGGCACAAGGGCACGCCGCCATTCCAGCGCACCGCGAATTTCGCAGATCTGCTTCGCCTCATTCAAGTCGAGAAAAAATCACTGCAAATCAATGTATTAGTTGATTTTTATGGCGGAGAGGGTGGGACAATCCGCCAGATTGCCGCGCGATACCCGCGTTTCCAAGGTGTCCGATAAAGCCCTGACTACGCTACGGAAATTGCGATACCCGGCGGTGTACCCCAAGCGATACCCGCTGGCAAGGACCGCGACCCAACGCACGTTTCCATGATTGAAATCAGGTCCTCATCTGACCCGGCACGGGTTCCCCTCAGCTTCCCCACGACGAATCTCCTTCGCTTCGGACCGAGCCGCTTGTCTCGATCCGATCGCCTACCGCGACCGCTCCTCCCGATTAGTCGCGTGGCCCCGCGCTTCTGTGACAGTCTCATGGGCTGCTCAGAAACGGCCTGCGGCCTGCGGCATCCCCCTTTGGAGGGGCATGCCTCTCCCGAGCATAGCACCCCATGCGACAGTCAACCTCAGCCTGACCGTCGTGCCATCCTGAATCACGTTAACATCTTCGACGCCGTGTTTCCGGGAGCATCAAAATCATTTCCGATCGCCCTGGGCTCAATTCTCTGAATCTGCTATAAAATTCATGTTTTCAATGAGTTACGGGGAATATTGGTGCGAACGAAAAAGACCCTCATTCGAGGCCTCGCCATCGACGTGATCGTTGTCGAAACGATGCACACGGATGCCGTCGGAACACTCTTCTACATTGCTATGATTTATGTCCGCCATCGTCGAACTGGTGCGCAGCACCTAGTTCAGAGGACTCGCATTGCAAACTCCGGACAAGCCCTTGCCCGCGACGTCCAACGCAACGGCATTCGCGTATTCGATCGGATCGGATCAAAGCCGTCGTCCTCTCTCCGAGGCACTAGCTTCAGTCAATAGGCGCTCTCGCGCAATCTGACAGAAGCAAACGCTTGACCTTGCCGCTTGCGGAACTCACGCGGCGAACGCGCATATCCAGCTTGTTGGGGGCACCGACGTTGCTCCCGTGAAGAGACCATGTTAACAGCGCGAGGTTCCCGACAGCGAAGTCGCCTCCCGGTCTCATCGGGACGATACGGTCGAACTGATCAACGTAAACACGTGAATTTCGCGACATCGAGTTGTAGCGGGTTACATTTCCTCGCAAAACTTCCAGCCCTACGGCTTCCTCACGAGTATTTACCCAGTCTTTGGTGCCTTCATCAAATTTGACCAACTCCTGCTTCGTGGAACCTATCGAGATGGTACCTATCGTTCCATCGGCTCCGATGGGGCGGTGTGCGTCTTGAAGGCTTCCTTCGAGGACTTCGGCCAACTCATCGAAATCCACTGGAGGATGTTTCAGAGGTGGGGGGTCTTTCCTTTCGTACAATTTTCGAAGGCTCGTGGTCTCCGGCTCCGCATCGAGACTTCCCGTCGCCCGCTTGAATGCGGTCTTCAAGAAATCATACAACATCGGCCCGCCAAGAGCTGCCGCAATTCCAGTGGTTGCTGGATAGGCCTCAACAAGGACTATCAACTCGAATATGAAGCTGCCTTGACGAGCAGGCTTCAAAAGAACCGAGGCGTTTTTCAAGGCTGTCGCCCGAGTGGTGATTTCTCCCGTCATGTATGCATGAAGAGCAATATGGACGGCCCTAGTAATTCCGTCGATAGATGTTACCCCATCGTAGCCCGGAAGCGCATTTTGATCCGCTAACCCACCCTCGTAGCGAATTTTCAATTTATGCTCAGCTAATATAGCCATTACTCCCCCTCAAGAATCATAACAATATTGGCCAAGAATTCGACTACTGGTCACGTTATGTCAACTTAAACGGGTTTGACGCTTCTTCTGCATCTCATGTGGGGGTTGCGCGGTCCACCGCGACGTCCGGAAGTGCGGTCTCTGAGCATCGGGATCCTTCAGGGCGTATCGCGGACTACGAGACCTTGCAACTCTAAAACCTCGGCCTCAGTGCAGGCCCCGGCGCCCCCGCGTCGTCAGTCGCACACGAGGAGGCTACGGCGCTCGTCTGACGCTCAAGCTGCCATCGTCGGGCCACCATCATCGCCCGGTCCCGGATTTCCTCTTCAGGACGATCATGTCCAACTATGCGAAGCGCGATCCAGTCCCGTGTCTTGATCACCTCCCGCAGCCACTCCAGGGCCTCCGGCGGAACGCGCTCTTCAATTATGATCCGCGCGCGGTCCTTGGTCGTCCGGCGATCCAGATCCTTGACCAGACGATTCCAAGAAGGCCGAAGCTTCGGCCGATCGACCGGATACCAACCCGGCTCAAGGCCGCGTTCTCGTGCCCATGCGTCAGCGCCAAGCTCATAGTCGGGGGGCCGTATTCGGCGATCCCCGCGGAAATTATTTCCGCGTCCGGAAAGCGGGGAGGCAGCAGTGCTTTCCGGAAGAAGCGCCAGCATCGCCGACAACAGGCCGAGCAGATGGAGCACGGTTCTCGAAGCAGGATCGCGGCGGCGCCGTCTGGCAACGTTGCGGCGAATCCAATCCGCGCAGGTCCTCCTTCGCTTACTCTGCTTGATTTCCCTGTCCATACGCGACCTCCCCAATCCTTCAGGAAAGGATGAGGCAGCGGAAGGACCGGCGCAAATCCGGGGCAACTACGCGACGTCGCTGTCCTTCAGATACTCCGGCAGCTTCGATTTCCATTCGCTCATTAGGATAAGCGAGCATTCGACCGTTGCACCGTCATTCTGCACGAGCTGAAGCTGTCCCGCAGGAACCGTCGAATCCCAGGCGAAGCTCTCCGAGAGGAGTTTCAGAAGCTCGCGCTTGTAGGCGGTGTCGAGGTTATCCAACTGGTCGCCCTTGGTCTCCAGAACGGTGATGCGGGTGCTGCCGTTGTCACGATTGGCGGCGAAGACGAAGTCCGGGTAGACCTTGGCCCGCTTCCAGCCTTGCAAGCCATACTGAGTCCGGGCAACGTTGCGATGCCACCACTTCAAGGCCTTGTCTTCATCCAGGTAGACGGCCACCTGTTGTTCGTCGCCATTGAGTTCGTTGGCAAAGACCGGAGAGAACAGGCTCTTTTCCAGAGGACTGCCATCACTCCGGGGAAGGTGCTGCAAGCTCGCGGGCTCGGGCATTTCGTATTCGAAAGGCATACGCCAGTTCTTGCTGTCGAGGCGAAGCCGGAACTGAATCCTTCCGGCCTTGACCCTGTCCCGGAACAGGCTCTCTGCCAGTCCTGTTCGGGCGGCATCCAACTTGCGGCGCATCTCCTCGACAATCAGCCCGGCGAGCTCTCCGATCTTCTCGACGGTGAATCCACGCGCGACAAGGGCATCGACCAGTTTCCCGATGATCGCTCGCCCCACGAAAGGATTCGGCACGAGGTCGGAAATCACCCGCACAGCGTAGGACGGATCGAAGACGAGGCTTTCCGCAGCCGCTGCCACCCGCTCCGCCTTGAAATGCTCGCTCGTATCCGTGAGGCTGATGCGCTGAATCTGTCCTTCCGGGCGATGGGCGTTGTCCGGTATCCCGTCGGCGATGTCCTTGGGATTGAAGCCGCGCCAATCCACATTGGCGAGAATGTCCGTCTCGTAATCGAGCGGACGGACATGCTCGCCATCCACATGCAGAACCAAAGGCAGGTAAATGTCGGTCGATGTGAAATCCTTGCGGCGCTGGATGGTGCGACTAGCCTTCGCGGTGCTGGTGGCGTCCGTCTGAACGACCCGCAGCACCAGATCGCCCAGCCCATCCCCTTCAAGAGCCTTCTTGATGGCATTCACGACGTCGCCAGTTCCGGCGTGATGGGTCACGACGTAGCATTCGTCCAGTTCCGGAATCCCGGTTTTCATGGCAGCCGGCTGGCGCAGAATGCGGCCCACAAGCTGGGTCATGGCGTTCAGGTTGGAACTGGCGGCCAAGGAGCACAGGACATAGGCGAAGGGGCAGTCCCAGCCTTCCTGAAGCGCGGACTTGGTAATGATGGCCCGCACGCGGTTTGTCGGGGAAAGCAGGTCGAGATTTTCCGGCTGGTTGAGGTCGTTCGTCTCCGCCGTCTTCACGGCAATTTCGGCCTCATCGAATCCAGCTGTCAGCAGCCATTCTTTCACGTCGTCGGAATGGATGAATTCGGCATTGCGCTGATCCTTGCCCGTCCGCTCCACTTGCACAAGCATGATGGGGCGAATGTAGCGCCCGGTATCGGCCCGGAATTCGGCAGCCTTGGCATCCAGGAGGTCTAGCTGCTTCAGGGATTCATTCAGCGTGCTCTTCCAATCCGTTCCCTGCTTGGGAATGAGGTTGAGCGGCATCTTGATCATGCCCTCGCCATCAAGCTCCAGACCAGTCACCTCCACCAGAACGTTTGAATAACGGCCTTCGCGGGGGTCGTTGCCGCCGCGTGGCTGGACATCGTGCGGCGTCGCCGTCAGTTCCAGCACGAAGCGCGGATTGAAGCCATAAAGCGTATTGAAGGCAAGGTCGGAAACCGCCTTGTGTCCTTCGTCCAGCACGACGACGGGGCGGATGATGCGCAGCGCATTGCCGAGCGAATCCTTCACCATCGGAAACAGATCGTCGTAGCAATCGAGATTGCCGACGGCCTTGATCAGGTCGGCATGCGCCTTCTGGTCGCCCTCCGGGGGCGTGAATCCTGCGACGTCGCCGCGGTCCCGGAACATTTTCAATGTGTCCTTGGTCTCTCGGTTCGCCGACTGGAGCATCAGCAGCATCACACAAAGCTGACCTTCCACGTCGCGGGCGTCGAGCCGATCGGATTTCTCCATGATCTTCACGCGCCCCGCAGCGGCGCGGTCCAGAACCTGCCGATAGGGGTCCTGCCGATCCTTCAGCCGCTTCAGGGTCTGGCTGTAGATCGCTTCATTCGGCACGATCCAGAGCACGAATCCCGTGTTCCGGTTCAGGAAGCGTCCGAAAATCCGGGAGAGCGCATTGGCGGCGAGAAAGGTCTTTCCGCCGCCCGTGGGAATCTTGAAGACCGCGTTCGGCACGGTCCGGCCAACGCCGTCGGCCCTCGGTGAAAAGGGAATGGCGGCGCGCGATGTCGGCAACTTGCCTGCCGTCGCCATTCGCTCCCATGCCTTCCTAGCGTAGTCCGGGAGTTCGATGCCGAGATCGGGCTGTTCGGCGACGAGCGCAGCCACCTTATCGGCCTTGGCCTTCTCATCTCCCAGTAGGTCAAGATAGGCGTCCAGTGTTTCCAGCACGCGCTTCTGGTAGTCGAGTTCGCGCAACATCGCGGTCAGCTCCGCTCAATACGATAGAGCGCGAAGGGCAGCGGCACGAACTCGACGGCAATGTTTTCCTCAGCCAGCAGTTTCTGGGAGACGTAGCGGGCGGGAGCGAAGACGAGGTGTCTGTCTTCCGGGTACGCAGCGGCGAACTCCCTTGCATTCGAGAGCGTCAGAGCCGCGTCCGGAGATTTCAGCCATTCAAGATCCGGCCTGTAGATCAGCCAGACATGCTGGCCGCTGCTGGCACCCAGATAGCCCTTCTCGAAATCCGCCGCCGCCGGATTAAAGGAATGGTTGGTGGCGGTATGGAACAGCACTGATCCAAGTGCCGCGAAGTCTGGAAGAGTTTCGCCTGTCAGGATCTTGTCCAGCTCCACTGCCGGACCCAAGGTGCAATAGGTGAACTCACCGCCGAGTCCTTCGGCGCGTTCGGCAACGGCCTTCTCGCCCGTCACGACCAGTTCCGAATCCTTGATTTCCTTCTTGATCCGGTCGAACTCGTGTCCATGCAGGTTCTCAATGGCCTGCACCTTGTCTGTCAGCACGTTCGGCTTTTCCAGCGTTCGCCAGTTGATCCGCTCCCGGAGAAGCTCCGTCTTCTGCGTTCCCTTGAGCTTGTATCCATTGATGACGCGGCGCACGCGCTCGGCCGTCAGCGTGTCCGCGTTGACGTCGTCTCCTTCGTCCATCTGGATGAGTATGAAACGACGGCAGCCGCTATCTTGCTTGTTAAGATTGAGCAAGGCGTGGGCGGTCGTTCCGGATCCTGCGAAGCTATCAAGGATTAAGCTGTCTGGTCGGGAGGCAATAGTGAGGATCTTTTCCAGCAGACGGACGGGCTTGGGTGTTTGGAAGGGCACGCCGAGATTGAATGCCGTAAGCTCTTTTGCTGCCTCATCGGTGTGACCGGAATTCGTGTGAGGCCACCAGGTTGTTGGAACCACAGTTCCAGCATCCTTCAAGTACCGCTTGTACGACGGGGCGCCGTCGCCGCTTTTGCCGAAGTAGGCGAGCCCTTGCGCTACGATTTCCAGCCATTTGCTCTCCTCTCTTGACCAGCATCTACCCGGCGGGGGGAGCTTGACAGAACCTTTCTCGGTAATGATCGGGTAAGATAGGTTCTCTCGTACGTTCGGCGCATCCCATGGAATTGCTCTCCACGGACCCTCTGTATCACCGTCGACATTTGAATACTGCTTCGCCTGCTCTTCATCCCGAGGAAGCTGATTTCTCAAACGCTTCCATGTTTCTGGCGCCTTTGAATAGACAAGAACGTAGTTATGAGAGTTGGAAATCGTTGTGTCGTTCGATACAGAATACCGCGCTTGCCAAGCGATCGAGGCGACAAAGGCGTCCTCCCCGAATATCTCGTCCAGTAGTAGCTTGCCTCTGTGACTTTCGTTGTCATCGAGTGTGATCCAGATGCTACCGTCTTCGGCGAGGAGCTCCTCAAGAAGTCTCAACCGGGGCCACATCATCGCGCACCATTTGTCATGGCGCAGGCCGTCATCGATCCCGATAGGATTGGACGCAAGCCATTCCTTGATCATAGGCGAATTGACGTTATCGTTGTAGGCCCAGCCTTCATTGCCCGTATTGTAGGGAGGGTCGATGAAGATGCAGTCCACCTTGCCAGCATAGATCGGCAGCAGGGCCTTCAGGGCATGCAGGTTGTCGCCCTGGATGATCAGGTTGCCATCCAGCCGGGGCGTGCCGATCCCCTTTTCGGCGTGCATTTCCAGCGGACGGAATGGAACCGAGAGGTGATGATTATAGACGAATTCCTTGCCCTTGAAATTCAGCTCCGTCATCGTGGCCCCCAACATATTCGCGTATCAAATCAGGCCCCACTTAGAATCCCTACCGCCTCAAAAAGCAAGGGAGAAGGGTGAGCCAGTCCACTATGGTGTTCTGGGAGGAGGCACGGAATGCGACGTCGGGGGCAGTCAGTCCCGCGTGTGCGGCGCTTCACTGCCGCTCCTGTGGCTGCCACCGGGAACCGATCACCGCATGGGCGAATGCCCGCGGTCCCGCCAAGGCGGCGCGATGCTGACCGCTCCGATATGCTCATCTCGCATGGGATCCCGGAACAAGTCCTACATCGGGCCGAACGTTCGTTACGGGGATAGACAAATCCTTGTCGTGAGAACAGCCGGCAGCCGGGGCGGCGGCAAGACTGGATTCACTGCGTTTCGGGATGGGTTCGGATACGGAAGCATCTGCCAAACGCGCTGTACAGGCCTGAATCCGCCCTTCAATTTGTTGACACAGACCGTTTCCGGCCAAAATCACGGCCTTGGGCTCGGTCGCCCGGAAGGAGACGGCTGCGTCTCCGGGAGCCTTAGTTTGGCCAGTTCCCGCCAGGCGGCGTCGCGCTGGATGCCGACTTCGGCAAGGTTCTGCTCTATGGTCCGGCGCTTCTCTTCCGCCGCTCTTCGCGCCGCGTCGGCGGCACTGGCACGTTCGGCTGTCGCCGCTGCCTGATCCCGGAGCAGGGACATTTCCGAATCCACCGACTGCCGGATTCGATCCCTGATCCTCGATACCCGGAAGCCGTCCCAGAACGTCCGCAGCAGGCCGGGTAACTGTTGAATCCTTGCCGCTGCCTTCTGGACCCGTTCGGCCTCTGTCCGGACACGCGCCATCATGCTCCTTGCGCGCCGCTGTTCGGCAACCGCTCGGTCCTGCGCAACCAGCGCGGCGGCGGTCGCCTCCTTCGCGGCTCCCATCTGGCGCATGGATTCGGCTCTTGCGGCGTCCGCTTCGGCTCGGAGTTTTCCGGCATCTGCTACGGCGGTTGCCATCAGGGTCTCAGTTTCAGTTTTCGTGCAGGCGACGAAGGATTCGACCTTTCTTTGAATAGCGTCGGCACGATCGAGAGAGGCGCGCAGCGCGTTCGCCTGCGTCCTCTCGGCCTGCCACTCGGCACGCGTCAGGCGACGTCGCGCGGGGCCAAGGCGGGTCAGGCCGCACTGCACCGCCACGGTCTCGAAATATGAATCCTGCCAGGCGCGCATGGCGGCACGGTAGGCAGCGTCACCACGGCGGTTCAGAGTCTTTGAATCCTCATCTGCACCGGGACGGGCTTGCATGACCGCAGTCTTGGCAGCTTGCCCCGGATGAAGCGCCGCTGCCTTTAGGTCCTGCGATGGCGGCAAGATGTAGGCGTGAAGGTGCCAGTAGGTTTCATCCTCATGCCGGACAACAGAGACGAGAGCATCGCCATACAGCTCCCGGAGCCAGTCCACCGTGAGTTCCTCCCAACGATCGACTTCGGACCGCTTCCGAGGATCGGCATGGACTTCATCCACGGTATGGGGATGGCTGGCGACGACCGTCAGCAGGGTGTGCTGATCGACGCGAATCTTACGCGGCTTTCCGCCCTTCGGTGTTGTGCGCGCTGCGTCGGCAGCCGCATCATGCAAGGACTCGACCTCTTCCGGGTTCACCCCGTACACGACGATCGGCGTTCCCGGAACAGGGACATGGATCGACGCCGCAGGATCGCGGCGCGCTTCGGCCAGAACGAATCCCGTCGAACGCCCCTTGGTGTCCGGCTTCCTCGCGTAGGATTCGAGATGGACGAATTGAAAGGCCATGCGCCGTCACCTGTTCAGATAGGCGATGGCCTGAGCATTGCTTTCCTCATCACGATCGAAGCCGATGTCCCGGCGATGTCGAACAACCCACTGCTCTACATCCGGATCGGCCCAGCCGCCTAGATGATATGCGGCGCAGTCAAGACAAAGCCAGCGGCTATCAGAGGTTTGAACGTCCGGCACGGCCTCGCAATGAGGGAGAATGTTCATGACTGTCCCATCGCCGAACCTGATGACGGCTTGCCCTTCGCATTCCATCCGAACCATCGGCCGCTCATATTTCTGCATCACGATCCTCCCAAATGATGTTCATGGAAGAATCGTGTCTGCCGGCGGAGCAGGGAACAAGAAGATTTAGTGACCGACTAAAGCTTTTCCCTCCCAACCTCTTGAGGGTTTCCAGTCAAAGCATCGGCTCTTCGAGGAGGCCTTCAGCCGGACCATGCCGTGGGATCGGCAAGTAGCCATCGTCACACCGATGAGGAGCACGGGCCACATCGGCAGGCACACGGGGGCAGGCCGCCGACCACATCTGACGGCGAGGACTTGCGTTTGTAGTCCAATACCGCATCATCCATATGTTTTCGTTCACTTATCTCCGATATGCGCCGATGCCCGTTCGAAGGCCGCCTTCATCGTCGCGACCAGTTCATCCTTTGCGGTTTCCGGCACGATGAAGCTGTCATGGACTGGCAGTACGACGATCCCCTTCTTCACGCACATCTCCGCCAGGACGAAGCGGCACATCTCCGAATCCACGTTCTGCAATCGCAGCCCAATGCCGCTATGAAAATAACGCGCCACGTTCGGATGCCGATTCTTCATGTCGTAGATCAGGTCGCGGGCGGATACTTCGCAGCCGTCAAGGTAAGGAAGCAGCGCGCCATGTGCCTGATGATAGCCCGAAGCATTCAGGAGCACATTGAAGGCGATCTTGCACAGCTTCCTGTCCCAACCAGGAAGCGTGTAGGCATCGCCATCCAGGTGCTCCCCGGCAAGCCCATACAGCAGCCTCGGGTGAAGCTGCTCATAATCGACTTCCGTCGTGCGCTGGCCGTCGAGAATGAAGTGCTGCCGATCCTTCGACTTCACCGACTGCCACCAGCCCCCATAGAAGCGCCCTCCGTGGGTCCAGCCACCATTGAACACCCGGTACAGGGACAGCATGTCCGGATACACCGAATGCTCCCCAAACCGGATCACGTCGCCATCGAAATGGGCGTCCGGTGCATTCAGGGAAATGTCCGCCTCTCCGATCAGGCGGTTCACCTTCTCCACCAACTTGCGCTCCCGATGCGTCCGTTCGGTATCCCGGTAGGCAACGAGGGAACCTGCTGAATCCTTCAGCCGGATCAGTTCGCCCGGCCTCCGACGAAGTTTCACCATGCTGGCACCCGCAAGCCAGGCTGCGGGCCGATAGCTCGACTGAATCCCGGTCGCCCGTCCTCCGGGCTGAAGATCATGGTCGACAAGGATTCCAGCAGCGATGAGGGCGTCCACGGCAGGCACGACGGTGTCATAGGTGAACTCACGGCCCCGGTATCGGCTGCTCTCCGTCCACCACCCCTTGCGGCGGGAATAGGAGATGCGGCGGAGCGGTTCGCGGCGTGCCGACATGATGGCATCGGCGACAATGACGGCCTGCACGTGCGCGGCCTTCGCCGACCGTGCGGTTGGCATGGAAACATGCTGGCCGATTTCATCGACATCGACCGACCAATCGAGGCAGAGCAACCTGTCCCGATCTCCCGGCCAAATTTGTTGACGCTGTAGGGTGTGAAGTTCTGATGTCCGGGCTGGCTTATCTACCAGCCCCCGGCTCACCGACCCGTACTGTGGGTCTTTACAATTTCAGCGCCGACGTTCAACATTTTCGAACACACCTTGAAAAGACCGCCGGAGGGTTCCAGCCCGATGATGGCGGTCTTTTCAATGGTCAATCGTCGGCGAGCAAAGGTCAAGCGACCCGAGCTACATCTTCCGGGGCTTCGGACCTGACAACCGCTTCTTCCGGGCGATCCTATCGAAATCCAACCCCCGGAAGACAGAAAAGTCGATTCCCGGATCAAGGGGAAGCTCAGCGATCTGCCGCGCCTGCCGCTCACCCAGATTCATGAATCCGTAGTTGTCGTGTTCGTCACTCCCGACCTGATGACCGGACTGCATGCGCCTGGCGCGGCCCTCGATCTTCGCATCCCGCATATCGTCGATGTTGCCACCACGCAATGAATGGAACACCTCTCTGCCGCCAGCTTCTCCATCCTCGCCTTTCCTTTTCTTCTGCTTGATTCCGGCGCGCTCGAACAAACGGTTCATGTATGAGGATGCACTCTTGCTGGGATCTGCAAGCCCCATCAGATTAGGGAACAGGAAGCGACCCTTCTGCCGGACGGCCCATTCGACAAACCCGATCTCACTCAGGAACTGATGCAGAACAAAGTAACTTGTGCTTGCTTCGGTCTTGTGCGGTGTCGATACCCAGACACCGTCGATCTTCTTGACGCTGGCGAGCTGCGCCACCCAGACACCCGAGAACTTCTCGCGGAAATCATTGCCCGTCAGGTGAATAAGAAGGCCGATGCGACGACCCGTCAGATGGCCGAGCAACGGCAGCATCACGTCCTCCATCAGCCCGGAAGCCACCCCGGTGCTGAACACCTGGCTGATCTTGCGTGTCGCCAGCGGCTCAGATTTCACCGCTGCCGCAGCGGTCGAGGGGTAAACGAGTCTCGGTCCCGGAAAGGGATCAGGATATTCTCCGTCGGTCATCAAGGAACGGATGGCAGCCTTGACGACGGCGACATAGCCTTCCTGAAGGGACTTGAGGGTCAGCGGTTGCAGATGAAGGTCACGGTTGCCGTCAATGATCTGCATGGCAGACATGGTGGGATCACGCAGATTGTTGTCTCCGGGCCAAAACTGCATAAGGTCGATGAAGGCTTGGAGATCAGTGAGATTGTAGGTATCGACGGGGTGATCGCCGATCAGTTCGATGAAGACGTCGAGCCTGGCGCGGGCCGTCTTTATGTCCTTGGCACCCTTCGGACCACTCCTGAGCTTTCGCTTCTCAAGGTACTCGCCCATGATCTCGCCAAGGCGCGGCAGGTTTGATGGTTTACGCGCCACGGTCCTGCGATCAAGCTTGAAAGCGGGAATCAACTTGCCACTCTTGTCGCGTGCCGCCTGCGGCGGCGTCTCGATGACAGGCTGAAGTGGAACGGCAGCAGGCTCATGAACAAGGGCGGCGGGGGCAACAGATGAGCGGGCGGTCTGGCCTAGCTTGGCAAGAGCCGTCTGCTCCAGCAATCGAGCATTGCTGACGATCAGGTCGCTATACGGCTCGCCGTCCTCCTGCTTTCGAAGCTCCCGATGCAAACCGACCAGATCGCGTATTCCGGCAGTCTTCTGCAACTCCTCCGGGGTGAGCGGTGGATCGGGCTGATTGATGATCCGCAGGTAGGCTTTCAGTTCACCGCGCATCTCGATGAGAGCTTCGGCGGAAGCCTCCGGAGTCATCTCCGGGTCGGTATCCGTTGCACCCTTTCCGGGTTCATTCATGTGTCGCATCCTCATCGTATCGAACAACAGTCTTGCTCGTGCGGCCAACAGATCGGCAAACAGCCTTGCCCGCCGATGGGAACACGCCCCCAGACTCAGTCGAACGGGAGGAGGAGTACGTCCACCTCCCAAGTCCTTCGGGATCTTTATCTGGAAAATGTAAACGGACCCTGATCTGACAAGATAGGGTCCCGGCCCGCGCGCCTTTCCCGGCGTCGAGATTTCAGTGCCTTCGTTCGATCGTTCCAGCGATACCCCAGGCTGTACCCCGCGCGATACCCGCATGTTTTCTGCTCCCGGTAAGGCCGCAGGCAACCGGAGGCTTTACGTGAAAATCCAAGGATTTGCGGGATAAGTGGCGGGGAGTGAAATCAAAGTGGCGGAGAGGGTGGGATTCGAACCCACGATACCCTTGCAGGTATGCCGCATTTCGAGTGCGGTGCATTCGACCACTCTGCCACCTCTCCGCATGCGCGAACGCTTGCGTTGCGCGCTCCTCTTAAACATCAATGACGTGACTGACAAGGGGAATTTCGTGTTTGTGTCACAAATTATTCGTCATGGATGAGGCTAGGGAAATGCTTCGGCTTCCGGCTGTTTTTGGCGGATATTTTGACGTGACGCGCACGAACCGCGACGGTGCGCGTCATATTCGGCAGCGGCGTTAGAGCCGTTGATAACGCCGCAAGATTTCCACGATTCTGTCATCCTGCTCTTTATCCGGCAGAAGGGCCGGTTGGCGGCTGGCACCGACAGAAGAGTCCTGAAGATAAAGCGAGCGTTTGACCATGGCCGGTGCGAAACCGAGTGCGTAGAGATCAGTGCGGAAGTCCGCGTAGATTGCCTGCTGGCGTTCGGCCTCAGCGATGTCACCGGCGTTGAAAGCACTGAGAATGCCGGCGAGCACATCCGGCAATGCGTTGCCGAGGCCGGAAATGCAGCCTGCGGCACCGTTCTGCAATGACCAGAGAACGAGGTGGTCCGGGCCGGAATAGACCTCGAAACCGGGCATCTCCTTCGCCACCTGAAGATAGGCCTCCAGCGTCTGCTGTGCACCGCCGGAATCCTTGATACCGGCGATATTGCCATGGGCCGCGAGTTTGCGGGCGGTTTCCGGCTCTATGTGGTTCTGGGTTCGGGCGGGAATGTCGTAGAGATAGATCGGCGTTTCAACGGCGTCGGCCACCGTCGAAAAATGGCGGATCAGCCCGTCCTGCGTACAGGCGATGAAGAAGGGTGTGATGACGGCGATACCGTCGACGCCGATGCGGTCGAAGGCCTCGGCGAGCTGCAGGGTTTCGTAAGTGGCGGGCATGCCGGCATTGACAATAACCCGGGCGCGGCCTGCCACTTCGTCCACCACCTCTTCCGTCAGCCGGATTTTTTCCTCATGCGTCAGCGCGGTGAAATCGCCATTGGTACCGGCGCACATGATGTTGTTGCCGGCCGCCACCTGGTGGCGCACCTGCGCGCGTGTCGCCTCGTAATTGATGGTTTCGTCTTCGTTGAAACAGGTGACGAGCGCGACGAAGGCTTGTTTGGTCATGAAAGAACTCCGCTTGGATTTCCAATAGTGTGATCGGCACCGGCCGGACGACGCGTAGGCTGCATATCGGGGTCGGGATCGAGGCTGGCCGAAAGGAGCGCACGCGTATAGGCTTCGCGCGGCGCCTCGAAAACCTGCCGAACCGTGCCGAACTCCACCACCTCTCCCCGCTGCATGACCATGACGTGATCGGCAAAATCCCGGACCACGGGCAGGTCATGAGCGATGAAGATGAAAGAAAGGCCCATCTCGCGGCGAAGCTTGTCCAGAAGCGCAATAACCTGCGCCTGAACCGAAACGTCGAGCGCCGAGACCGCCTCGTCGCAGATGATGAGCTTCGGCTCCAGCGCCAGCGCACGGGCAATGGCAATCCTCTGCCGCTGGCCGCCGGAGAACTGATGCGGATAACGGCGCATATGTTCCGGCGAAAGGCCGACCTGATGCAGCAATTCCGCGACCCGTTCGCGCCATTTCGCCTTGGGTAATATATCGGGATGGATGACCCAGGCTTCAGAAATAAGCTGGAACACCGTCATTCGGGGATTGAGCGACTGGGTGGGGTCCTGAAACACCATCTGCAGATCGCGCCTGAGCGCGAAGAGTTCCGCAGGCGAGAGCTGGAAGAGGTCCCGCCCCTTCCACAAAGCACTGCCCGCATCCGGCTCGTCGAGCCGCAAGAGAATGCGCGCCAGCGTCGATTTGCCAGAACCGCTTTCGCCGACAACGGCAATGGTTTCCCCGGCCATGAGATCGAAGGAAACACCCTTCAGCGCCTCGAAGGCGCCGTAACGCTTGCGCACGTCGCGCACGCTGAGCAGCGCTTCGCCCGCCGCCTGCGGCTCGTGCATTTCGCCTCTGCCGGGTGCGGCGCTGATGAGCTTGCGGGTATAGGGGTGCTGCGGATTACGATAGACCTCACGAACCGTGCCGGCCTCAACCAGAACGCCCTTTTCCATCACCACCACCCGGTCGGCGATTTCGGCGACAACGCCGAGATCATGGGTGATGATGAGCACGGCCATGCCGGTCTCCCGCTGCAATTCCTTGAGCAGCGAAAGCACTTCTGCCTGCACCGTCACGTCAAGCGCGGTGGTCGGCTCGTCGGCGATCAGGAGATCAGGCCGAAGCGCAAGCGCCATGGCGATCATCACGCGCTGACGCTGGCCGCCGGAGAATTCATGCGGGTATTTCTTCAGGGCACCGTCGGGATCGGGAATGCCGACGCGTGCGACAAGCCGCCTCGCCTCCGCTTCGGCCTCCGCTTTGCCCATGCCATGGGTGGTCATCGCCTCGCGTATCTGCCAGCCGACGGTATAGACGGGATTGAGATGGCTGAGCGGGTCCTGAAAGATCATGGCGATACGCCGGCCGTTAATCTCGCGGCGCGCTTCAACCGGCATTGTCAGAAGGTCCTGACCGTCGAGCAGTATCTGGCCGCTGCTGATATGCCCGGGCGGCATGTCGATGAGGTTCATGATGGCCGACGATGATACCGACTTGCCCGAACCGCTTTCGCCGAGGATAGCCAGCGTTTCGCCGCGGTCGATATGGTAGGAGACATCCTTCACCGCATGGACGATACCGCTTGCGGTGTGGAACTCCACGGAAAGGTTGCGCACGTCGAGAAGATGGTTAGCCATGTTTGCGGCCTTTCATTTCCAGCCGCCAGCGCTGCACGGGATCAAGCGCGATGCGCAGCCAGTTGGAAAGCAGGTTGAGCGACAGGGTGGTGAGGATGATGGCGAGCCCCGGCCAGAAAGAGAGCCACCAGGCATTGGTGAGATATTGCCGCCCCTGCGAAATCATCAGGCCCCAGGTGATTTCCGGCGGCTGAATGCCAATGCCGAGAAAAGACAACGCGCTTTCCGCCAGCATCACATAGGCAAAATCGAGTGTCGCAAGAGTCGTCAGTGTTGGCAGCACCACGGGCAATATGTGGCGGAACAGAATGCGTTTGCCCGATGCGCCCATCACGCGCGCTGCCTGCACGAACATGCGTTCGCGCACTTCCAAAACCTCCGCCCTCGTGGTGCGGATGTAAACGGGAATGCGGGTGATGGCGAGAACCAGCATCAGGTTGAGGATGGAGGAGCCGAGCAGATAAAGCACGATGACCGCGATCAAGAGCGACGGGAACGACATGATCACATCCGCGAGCCGCATGATGATCTGGCCGACACGGTTTGAGGAAAAACCGGCAATCAGGCCGAGCACGGTGCCAGTTATGGCGGAAAGAAGCACTGCGCCGGCCGCAATCATCATCGTATTTTGCGTGGCGGCGACGATGCGCGCGAGAAGCGAACGGCCGAGCGCGTCCGCCCCCAGCCAGAAATACCACTCGCGCTGCCAGTCGAACGGGGCGAGATTGCGTCCGCGCAGGTTCTGTTTCGTCGCGAGATCACCGAGCCATGCCGGGCCGACAAAAGCGAGGATAACGACGATGATAAGGAAGATCGCGGCACAGAGCGCGAATTTATCCGCCCACAACATGCGCAGCATGCGCGTTGCGAAGGAGGGTTCGGCTATGATCTCGGTGTCGGCGTTGGAAAGGCTCATGGCTGAAGGGCCTCCTCAGTGCCGGATACGCGGATCGAGGAGCGCATAGGCGATATCGATCAGAAGATTCATCAGGAAGATCGCCAGCGCGGTCACGAGAATGGCGGCCAAAACGACGTTGAAATCGCGCTGAAGAATGGAATCGATCATCAGCTTGCCGACACCGGGAAAGCCGAAGATGGTTTCGACGATGACCGCACCGTTGAGAAGGCTTGCCGCCTGGTCGCCAATGACGGTGATGACAGGCAGCATGGCGTTTCGCAAGGCGTGAATGAAGATGATGGGACCCGATTTCACGCCCTTGGCGCGCGCTGTCTTGACATAGGCCGAAGACAGCGCACCGATCATCGAGCCGCGCACCACTTGCACGATAATACCGAAGGGGCGCACGAACAGGACCGCGATCGGCAATATCCAGTGCAGCACGGAGCCCGTGCCTGACGTGGGCAGCCAGGCGAGATTGACGGAAAAAACCACGATCGCCACAATCGCCAGCCAGAAATCCGGCACGGATGCACCGATGAGCGAGATGCTCGAGGCCATACGGTCGAAGAAGCCACCGGAGCGGAAAGCCGCAAGCGAACCCACGACGATTGCGGCGGTTGTGACCAGCGACATGGTGATGACCGCAAGCCACAGCGTCCAGACGAAAGCCTCCAGCACAACATCCAGTGCCGGGCGGGCTTTTCTGAGCGATTCTCCCAGATCCCCCGTCATCACATCGCCCGCATAACGCAGAAACTGCACCATCAGCGGATCATTCAGCCCGTGCAGCGCCCGAAACTGCTGCTTCAACTCCTCCGAAGCCTCCACCGGCAGAAACAGCGCGGCCGGGTCCCCGGTCAAGCGGGACAAGAAGAAAACCATAACGATGAGGCCGATCAGGGAGATCAGGCTCGCAACGGAACGTTTTCGGATGAAGCTCAGCATGGTTGCCTCCGGTTTTTCAATGCGGCGGCGTAGCTTTCGCTGCGCCGCCGCTTCTCAATTGACAAGACACGGGGTCTTATTTGATGCCAATTTCCGAAAGCTGCAGCATCGAGTTCGTTGCAATGGTGGGCTTGAAGTCCAGCCGTTCCGAGACGCGGGAGAAGCCGACCATGTGGAACAGCAGCACATCAGCCACCACGTCGTCGTGCAGATAAGCGATGAGTTCCGACCAGAGCTTGGCGCGTTCGTCACCCACGGCTGCGGATGCACGTTCGATCAGATCATCCACCTTCTTGTCCGAGAAGCCGGACTGCGTGCCCTTGGTGGCATATTTGAAGAACATGGTGAAGGACGGGTCGCCCTTTGAATTGTCGTGCATGGCGGCGACAATCTGCGGACCGCGGCCTTCCTTGAAGGGCTTGGAATAATAGCTTTCGTGCTCGGCCACTTCCACGAATTTCAGGTCTATCTTGAAGCCGACTTCCTGCAATTGCTGCTGGATCGCCTCCATGATCTCGGTGACATTAGGGAAATTCGCGGTGCGCGCGATGATGGTGATCGGCGTATCCACCTTGACGCCGGCAGCCTTGGCTTCCTCGAGCAGCTTCTTTGCGCCATCGGGGTCATAAGGGAAGACCTTGACGTCAGGGTTCCAGCCAAGCGTGGTCGGCGGAACGAGCGCGGTGGCCAGCACGGCACCTTCCGGAACCAGCGTACCGAGGAAGGCCTGCCGGTCGATGGCAAGGTTGAGCGCGCGGCGCACCCGCACATCGTTCAGCGGCGCTATATTGTGATCGAGACGCATATAGACCGTCTCGCTGTCGAGATAGGAAAAGTCGGTCTTCGCATTGGTGGCGTCGAGCTGGGAAATGGAAGGCGAAAGATCGGCTTCGCCGGTCTGCACCATGGCGGCGCGAACCGAAGGATCGGCGCGGAAAAGATAGGTCGCTTCCGTCACCTGCGGTTTGGAGCCCCAATAATCGTCGCGTGCGGTGAGCACAATCTGCTGGCCCGGTGTCCAGTTGGTCAGCTTGTAGGGCCCGGTGCCCACAGGTTCGCGAATGAACTCCATCTTGGTTTCTTCGGGAACGATGGTAACGAGCGACATCAACAACGGCAGAATGGGCTGCGCCGGTTCGGTCTTGAAGTCGATCGTGTGGTCGTCGACGATCGACGGGGTCACGGTCATACCACCGAAATAACGGCGGGACTCGCAGGCGTTCTTGTCGCTCATGATGCGTTCGAAGCTGTGCTTCACATCCTTGGCGTCAAATGCCGTGCCGTCGGAAAACTTCACGCCTTCACGCAGGTGGAAACGCCAGCTTCCGTCGGCATTCTGCTCCCACTTCTCGGCAAGGCGCGGCTGAATGCCTTTCTTGCCGCGCACATCGAGCTCGGTCAGCGTCTCGCTGACATTTTCCATGATGATACGGCCGATATTTGAGCGGGTGGCCATGCAGGGCTCAAGCAGGTCCGCCTCTTCCGCCAGCACGATCTTGATCGGCCCCGATGCCGCAAGCGCCGGCGCAACCGCGGCGCTGAGGGAACCCAAGACAAGGGCGCCCGCAATCAATGACTTCTTCATTCCGTTCTCCTCCCAGATCAGAAATTCAGCAACATGGCGGCGCACCGCAAGGGACGTTCTAAAAGCCCCGTCTCCTGCATAGAGGAGCATGGCGTGCGGATGATCGTCTCCTCCACCCGTAAACAGAGCATCGACGTTATCGAATTTTTTGTCAATTTATTTTTCAAAAGCAGTTTTTATTCAGGTCAAATCTCTTGATTTTATCATTTAAAAACATCTAGTTAATTTCTTAAACCAAAACCAACTGCCCGTCTTTTTTTATCAAATAAACTTGACAACTTTTTGAATATGCCATTTTCATCAGGACAAGAGGAGACCACGATGACCCCTGATGACATTGCTCACGCCATGACCGGAGCCATGCATGCCGCGTCGGAAAACCGGCAGGAAGCATTCCTGCCATCACCCATGATCCAGAACCATGCGAGCTTCCTGCACCTTCTGGATGACGGCACCCTGCTCTGCGCCTGGTTTGGCGGCACATTGGAGGGAAAATCGGATATTTCGATCTTCGCATCCGTGCTGACACCTGGCTCAACCCATTGGGGGCCACCGCAGCGCCTGAGCCATGACCCCGCCCATTCCGAACAGAACCCGGTTCTTTTCACCGCGCCGGATGGCGTTCTCTGGCTGTTTCACACAGCCCAGCCCTCCGGCAACCAGGATGAGTGCCGCATTCGCATGGCGCGGGTCACACGCGACCCGACAGCACCGGAAAAGCTTGCCTCCGAGGAAGGACGGTTTCTCGATCTCCCGCAGGGCTGCTTCATCCGCGCGCCGCTGCGTATTCGCGATGACGGCGCATGGCTGCTGCCAATCTTCCGCTGCGTCCAGCGTCCCGGCCAGAAATGGAACGGCAGCCACGATACGGCGGCGCTCGGCATATCCACAGATAATGGCGCGACTTGGCAATTGCAGGAATTACAGAAATCGACCGGGTGTGTGCATATGAGCCCGGTCGCGGTGACCAATGGCCACTACGCCGCCTTCTTCCGCCGTCGTCAGGCCGATTTCGTTTACCGCACGGAAAGCGCCGATGGCGGCCGCTCATGGTCAAAGCCGCAGCCGACCGATGTGCCAAACAATAATTCCTCCATTGCCGTGATCAGGCTCGGCGATGGCAGGCTGGCAATGATCTGCAACCCCATCAACGCCGCGCAGTCGAGCGATCGCCGCGCCTCGCTTTATGACGAGCTGGGAGAGGAAGACGACAGGCCGGATGCCGATCCGAGCGGTGGCTGTGTGCCGGTCTGGGGCGTGCCGCGCGCGCCGGTTTCGATCTGCCTCTCCAATGATGACGGGCGCAGTTTTGCCACCCGGATTCTGATCGAAGACGGGCCGGGCACCTGCCTGTCGAACGATTCGACGGATGGCCGCAATCAGGAAATGTCCTATCCATGGCTTCTGGAAGCGCCGGACGGTACGCTGCATGCGAGCTACACCTATCATCGCCGCGCAATCAAATATGTCCGGCTGGCGCCCGGCTGGGCTGACGAGAACGACGGGAGACAAAGATGAGCAATATCATTGGCATCACCATGGGCGACCCCTGCGGCGTCGGCCCAGAAATCACGGTGCGGGCGCTGGCGGACATGTCCGCGCCGGATCGCGCGGCGACGCGGATTTACGGAAATCTCGCCACGCTGGAAGCGGCGCGGGATGCGCTTGGCGTTGATATCGATCTCTCTCAGCATGTCGTCGACCTGCCCGTGGAAGGCGCGCCGCTGCCCTGGGGTACATTGTCGCCGGTGGCTGGAGACGCCGCTTTCCGTTTCATCGAAAAGGCGGTTCGCGATGCCGAAGCGGGCGCAATCGGCTGCATCGTCACCGCGCCGATCAACAAGGAAGCCTTGAATCTCGCCGGCCACCATTATGATGGGCACACCGGCATGTTGCGCAGCCTCACCGGTTCCTCGGCCGCCTATATGCTCCTCGCCTCGGAACGGCTGAAAGTCATTCACGTCTCGACCCATGTTTCCCTGCAGGAGGCCATTCGCCGGGCAACGACGGAGCGGGTACTGGCGACCATCCGCGCCGGCAACGCGCATCTGAAGCGCATCGGTTACGAGCGGCCGCGCATCGCGGTTGCCGGCATCAATCCGCATTGTGGTGAAAACGGGCTGTTCGGCACTGAGGATGACGACCAGATCGCACCGGCGGTCGCCGCCGCCCGCGCCGAAGGCATCGAGGTGCAGGGGCCTATTTCCGCCGACACCGTATTCCACCGGGCTTATTCCGGCGCTTTCGATCTTGTCGTCGCCCAATATCACGATCAGGGCCATATCCCGATCAAGCTTGTTGCTTTCGATACCGCCGTCAACGTTTCCGTCGATCTGCCGATAGACCGCACCTCCGTCGATCACGGCACGGCTTTCGATATCGCCGGCAAAGGCATCGCCAATCACGGCAACATGAATGCGGCCATTGCCTATGCGCGCAAGCTCGTGGCGGGCAAAGAACCGAAGGGATGAGTACCATGTCTACAGCTCCCATTCTCATCCACCAGCCACGCCGGCTCGCCGTTGGCGCAGGCACCATTTCACAGGTCGGCGCCTGGGCGGGAAAAACCACCTCGACCCTTATTATCGCCACACCGCTGACGGCGAAATTTGCCGACCGGCTGCAATTGCAAGATCCTTTCACCATATTCGATGCCATTCCCGGCGAGCCGGACACCACAACGCTCGATGCCGCCCTTGCCGCGGCCCGCGCCGCCAAACCGGATCTGGTCATCGGCCTCGGCGGCGGTTCGGTGATGGATGTGGCAAAACTGGTCGCGGCGCTCTGGAATTCCGGTCAGACGCTTGAGGATGTGGCGGGGCCGAACAGGGTTGTCGGGCGCGACACGCGGTTGGTGCAGATCGCCACCACCGCCGGCACCGGTTCGGAGGCTGGCATCCGTTCGCTCATCACAGATCCCGTCAAAGGCAACAAGATCGCGGTCGAAAGCCCTTATCTGATTGCGGATTTCGCCGTACTCGATCCGGAACTGACCTATTCCGTGCCATCAGCGGTTACGGCGGCAACGGGGGTGGATGCCATGGCCCATTGCGTTGAAGCCTTCACCAACCGCAAGGCCCATCCGATGATCGACGGTTACGCCCGCATGGGCTTTGCGCTGGTGGGCAAATATCTGGCGCGCGCCGTCCGCGATGGCGCGGATACCGAAGCGCGAGAAGGCATGATGCTCGCTTCCTATTATGGCGGCATCTGTCTCGGCCCGGTCAATACGGCGGCCGGTCACGCCATTGCCTATCCGCTCGGCACGCTTCTCAACCTGCCGCACGGGCTGGCGAACGCCATCGTCTTCCCGCATGTTCTGGCCTTCAACCAGCCTGCGGTTTCTGCGAAGACGGCGGAAGTGGCGGGAGCGCTCGGGCTTCGCGAACATCTTTCGCCGGATGATCTGCGCAAGGCGGCAACGGATTTCTGTGCCGGGCTCGGCATCGAAATGTCGCTCGCACGGCACGGCGCGACTGAAGCCGATCTTCCCCGCTACGCTGAGGATGCGCATGCCATCCGTCGGCTGATGGACAACAATCCCGTCGACATGAGCGTCGAGGACGTGCTCGGTATTTACCGCCACGCCTTCTGAGCAAAAATCCGGTGCGCGGACACGCGCATCGGCCTTTGCCGCCCGATTAATCCGTATGCGAAGACTCAAACAGGCGGTCACGCGATCCGGTCAGGTGCTGGAGCATAAGCTGGCGTGCCGCCTCTGCATCCCCATCGGCGATCGCCTTAGCGATTGCCTCATGCTCGGCAAAAACACGCGTCAGACCGGATGCCTCCCGCTTCACCGACATGCCGTGGAACTTCATTCCCACTGCAATATGGTCTTTCAGCGCTTCCATCGCGGTGGAGAAATAACTGTTTCGCGCCGCTCGCGCGATGGCAAGGTGGAACTGATAATCGGCATCCTCGCGGTGAGACTGTCGATTGGTCGCGTCCCGCATCAGTTCGAGCGCCTTCCGGATCGCCGCAAGCCTTTCGCCATCGTGCCGCAATGCCGCTGCTGCGGCCGCCGCCGGCTCCAGCGTCAGCCTGAATTCGTAACAGTTGAGAAGATCAGCAACGTTTTCGAGCTGCCCGAAGCCGAGCGGTTCACGCAGGCCAAAGGCCCTGACATAGCTGCCGGAGCCTCTGCGGGAATAGATGAAACCCTGCTCGCGCAGCCGCCGGAGTGCTTCACGCACCACCGGTCGCGATACTTCGAATTCCATGGCGAGTTCATGTTCGGTCGGCAGCCGCTCATCCGGCTTGTAGGCGCCGGATTTGATCGCCCGGTGCATTCTCTCGAAAATAATGTCCGGAAGTGCCTTGCGCGCCGTTTCTTTCATCAGCCCCATCTGGTCAGCTCTCTCCAGCGTCATTGTCGCCAAGCATCATTTTCGCGATCCGTTTCAACGTGTCAGCTTGCCCAAAACCGCCGGACTTCGCAATGATGCATTGGTCTCCGGACCAGCCGACGCCGAGACCCGGCAGGCATTCCCCGGCAAGACGCAAGCGCGAAATGCCCATGGCCCGCAGCACGGCTTCGGCCGTGGCTCCCCCCGATAACAGCAGTCTTGCCGCCCTAGCGGTAAAATGCGGCACGACGCCTTCCGCCAGCCGGTCTGAAACCGCAAGCGGCGACAGATTTTCCGCACCCTGCGTTGCTTGAACCAGCGTCAGGCCGGCACCCTCATCTGCATGACTGGGCACAATACCATTCGGCGCCTCAACGATCGAGACAGGCCCAACACTCCCAAGTACGTCAATCTGCTCCACCGTGATCGGATCGCGGGACCCGATGACAAAAAGCCCGTTGCCGGCTGGAACGGCCGCCGCCTCAGGGACAGTCTGGCCCGTCATCGCCTCAGCCAGCGCCTCGGCAAGCCCACGCGCGCCGACCAGAAGATCGGCCCCCTCCGCCTGCGCGGCGGCGAGAGCTTCCCTGATATCGCCCTTCGATCGCGTATCGGGTATCGTGCAGCGGCCGGCGTGTCCGCCCAGTCTGTCATAAACAGGAATGGCAATTTCGACGCCAAAGCCGGAAACGGCTCCGTCAACAACGACACGGTCAAAGTCCGGAATGGCGGGCGCGACAAGCGCGTGGCGATAGGAAATCGCATCCATTTCCGCTGCAATATGCCCCTTCAGGCGGGAATCGATCTTCTTGAACAAAATTGTACCGGCCGGAACCAGCGCCAACAGTTCCTGCGTGCGGCGGCAGGCTTCATCCGCCTCGCCATCGCGACAGCCGAGATTGACGCTGAGGACGGCAGGCGCATCCGCGAGCGCTGCACGCACACCGTCAAGCCCGATCGCAACCTCGGTCGCCAGCCCGCGCCCGGCAAAGGGGGCGGCGGCGTCGAGCGCTCCGGTCAGATCATCGGCAAAAATCAGCAGCACGAACGAAGCCTTCATAAAAGTTGTAATGTTTTACGTCGATAAATTGATTTATAATCAATAGATAATGGGATGTGAATAACAAAAATTGTAACACGCCATTTCGAATTGACCAAACGGCTGCGAAGAGGCCCGCAGAGCGACGGCAGAATTCGGAAATAGTGGCAGGGGATGTCAAACGCGGACCGCAGCCACACATGGCTGGACGGGGCAAAGATGACAAACCGCCGAGGTTGCTAGATGAACCGGAAGGGCAGGCCCGAGATGAGCGCTTTGACAAAACGTTTTTTCTGAAAGCGTCCGTTCAGCGATACCCGCGGCAACTGCGTCGGCTTTTCGAGGCTGTGGGGACCAATAACGCCGGCCTGCGTGGTCACGGCCGCAGAAAATCCTGCGTCGTGAACGGCTTTCGCTTCGCGTTCTCCCACCGCCCTTACCCAGCCATAGGGATAGGAAAAGGACCGTGGCCGATGGCCGGTATAGGCTTCCACCCGGCGTGCCGATTCTGCGATCTCATAAGCCAGGCGCGCCGCATCGACCTTGCGCATATTCACATGCGTCATGGTATGGGCACCAAAATGAACCAGAGGATCTTCCGACAGCGTCCTGAGCTCATCCGTATCCATGACGAGTTCGTCCACGATCGCGATGGGATCGACGCCATGTTGCCTCGCGGCACGGTCGATTCTTTCCACCGCCTCGTCTTCCGAAAAGTTCTGGACGAAATCTTCAAGCCGCGTGAATGCCTCCGCTTTCTGCGAAGGGTTGGCGCATGCCACCTGCACCGGCCCCGCCCCGAAATCGAATTCGAAAGACGCGGCCTTCTGCGTCAGGGCAGCGGCGGTTTCCCACCAAAGGCTGCGTGTTCGCTCGACAAAACCCGGCGTGATGAAAATCGTGTAAGGCACGGCATATTTGCGGAAGATCAGCGCTGCATGATCGGCATTGTTGCGATAGCCATCATCAAGCGTGAAGGCGCAGAACGACCGACCTTCGTGGTTATCGGCAAGCAGAGCCGGCAGATCGTGCAGATGGACCGGAACGAGGCCACATTCGAGCGCGGCCTGTATCGCCTCTTCCAGAAATTGCGGCGTAACTGACAATTGAACGTTCGGTGCAAAGGCCGAAACAGCCCTGCCCGGGCGCACATGGTGAAGTGTAAAAATCACACCACGCCCCGCCAAGGACGGAAACGCCGACCGGACAGGCGGGAAAGAACTCACTTCCAGCCCCGCCCTTATGGCCCCATATTTTCCGAGGCGTTTGAGCGGCGGTAAAAATCCCGTTTTCGATTGCCCTGACGCCAGACCGGGAAGGATGCGTTTTTTTATGACCCGCAAGACCGTCAATGGCAGATCGATCAGGCCCGGCAAGGGATCGTTCAGCGCGAAAGAGGCCCAGCTGCGGATTTTGCCCAAAGAGGCGAAATAGTCTCCAATCCTCGTCTGACCCCTCCGGGCCAGGGTGAAAGCCGCAACGGTATCGCGGACAAGATAAGACCAGGAAACGCCCTGCCGCGCGCTGACGGGCTGGCCAGTCTGTTCGTCATTCGCGACCCGCCACAGCAAAGCACCAAGATCGACGCCTGCGGCCGAACAGAGGCCGAACCACGACCATGGGCGCGGATTGACATCGAGAAGTTTCAACTCGCCATCCCGGCCGTCGAGCTTGAACTCGACCTCGACAAGCCCGCTATGGCCCGCGGATTTCAGCATTTTTCGGGCCGCATCGATCGCTTGCCCGTTATCGACAACCTCGACACGGGTGCTGGTATAACCGAAATCGACGGGATATTGCCGGGCGCGCCGGGCCGTGAATTCGGCCACCGGCTCTCCATTGAGCCACAGTGCCGCGTAGGAAAACTGGCTTTCTCCGCCGCCGGGAATGAGTTCCTGCACAACGACATTGCCAGCGCCGATCTCTCCACTCGCATCGGCGAAAGCGGTCTTCAGCGCCTGGCGATCATCCGCCCGGATCACTTTCGCCCGGGCAATCGTGGTATCACCGCCCCCCATGTTGGGCTTGAGAATGACGGGAAACATCACATCCAGCGCATCGATGTCGGCGTCCGATGTCAATGCATAGGTCCGGGGAATGCTGACGCCAAGCTCCGCCGCGCGCTTGTAAAGCAGCGGTTTTTCACACAGCCATTGCAGAGCCGCCCAATCCGGCAGAACGATTTTGTAAAGAGCGGAAAGCGCCTCACGGTGCTGCGAAATGAGCTGGACCTCGCCATCGCCGGACGGCACCAGCAGACAGCCCCTCAAACCGTGCTTCTCGGCCATTTGACGCAGGAACACGATCGCCCCGGCATCATGCGGGCCAGCCCAGCGAATTGTTTCCCGCACGAAGCGCGACCAGCCCGGCAAGGGGGAATCGTGGGTGAGATAATAGACGGGCACATTCAGGACGCCGAGGCTGCGCGCAAGGGCAAGCGTGCCGTGAGCGCCGCCGACAATAACAACACCTGGAATGGTCAAAGCCTGATCCCCGTCCTATTCCATATCTTGATCGCAAAAATTGATAAATAAATTGGATATTTCGAAAGTATTGAGCGGAGAGATATCGAATGGCGCGAAGGCCAAAGCGCCTGTGCTCTTTATTCCTTTGGCAGTCGCTTTGGCGTTGCTTTGAAAAGACGACGACCTTCATGCCTCTTTGCGAACGGGGCGCGGCTCGCCATTGTCATCCACCGCGACCATGATGAAGACGGCCTCCGTCACCTTTTCGCGTGAATCCTGATAATGCCTGCGGGTCCAGGCTTCGATCTTGAGCGTGACGGAGGTGCGGCCGATCTTTTCGATCCTGGTATAGACGCACAATGTATCGCCGATCTTGACTGGCTTTTTGAAGACGATCTCATTAACTGCCACGGTGACAGTGCGGCCGCCGGCCACATCATTGGCTCGAACGAAAGCGGCAAGGTCCATCTGCGACATGACCCAACCACCGAAAATATCACCGGCCGGGTTGGCGTCGGCAGGCATTGCAAGCGTTCTGAGCGTGAGTTCCATGTCGGCGGGCGGTTGCTGGTCCATGTCTCAAAATCCTTTCACAAACCTCCCGCTGCCGGACTTAAACAACCGCGCTCCATCCGCCAATAGCCGATTTTTCGCGGCAGCCCCTCCAAAACAGCAAGGAATCACAGAGTGATCGTAAGCTTCGGTTAACCATGATGGGGCACGATTCCAAAAAACGCGAGGGCGTGCAAATGGCCTATGACTGGAGTGGAAACAACACAATACAGCAGCGCTACGACCGTATCGTCCTGGCGGTCGCAAGCGTCGTGGCCATCAGCCTGGCAACAGGCACAATTGCCCTGCGCTCGCAGGTGGAGCCGGAAGCCGCGATAAGTCTCGTCAAACAGCAACGGCTCGCTTCAGACAGCTGGCATTTGCGGCTCTGATCCGCTCCCATCAGACTCAGGGCCCGACGATCTACTGCGGAGCACTATCGGGCCTGGAAGTATTTTCCTTCGGAAAGGTGTGGTCGAGGTGGGCCACTTGAGGCGTGAGGATCGACAGGAATGTTTCCGACCGGCCGATATAGATGATCGCCGCACCGTCGATCCCGTTCAAAACCTCCGCCAGCGTATCCTGCGTCTGTTTTTCCAGCCCTTCCAGCAAATCGTCGATCACGAGGAATTTCGGCTTCAAAAGCAGGGCATTGGCAACACGGATGCTGGCCTGCTCATCCGAATCGAGTTTCTTGTCCCAACGGATATTTTCATCGAGACGCGAGGCCATTTCTCCAAGCCCGCATGCGGTGAGCGCCGCGAGATAATCCGCATCCGTAAACCGTTGCGGCGCGCGCGGATAGGCGAGGATTTCGCGCAGTGAACCCGACGGCAGATAGCCGTGCTGGGCGATGAAAAGCGTGTCGGATTGTTCGGGCATCTCGATCCTGCCCTGCCCCCAGGGCCAGAGCCCCGCCATGGCCGCAAACAGCAGCCGCCTGTTCACGCCCTGCTCGCCGTTTATCATCAGCCGTCCGCCCGGCCCGACCTCGATCTCGGCCTCGCGCAACCTGAACCCACGCTCCATATCCTGTCCGCCCGCATCACGGCAGATCGTGACCGACTGCAGGCGGACCCTCTCATTCTCCGCGCTGCGTTGCAGATCGATCGTCAGGCCGTGCTGTTCAACGCTGTCCATCTGGATAAGGGCATTCCGGAAGACGGAAACGCGCTGCAATGTCGCCTTCCAGCTGGCGATAGGGCCGAAATTGTCGATATACCAGCGCAGCGCCGTATTGACCTGGTTGAAGGCGCCGACGGCCATCATCAGCCCACCGAAGGTGAGGTTGCCGGAAAAATAAACCGGCGCCGCGATCAGGATCGGCGCCACCACCGCCAGCCAGCCATACCCTGCCGAGACCCATGTGAGATGCGTCAGCGCCATGGCAAGGCCCCGGATGACGCCGAGCACCGCGTCAATATCGATACCGATCCGACGCCTTTCGTTCTTCTCACCGCGTGCAAGGGCAATGGCGGCAAGATTTTCGCTCGCCCGCATCAATGAAAAACGCAGTTCCGCTTCTTTGGAATAACGTTCGGCATTCAGCCCGACCAGCCGATAACCGACGAGATTGCTGAGAAGCGAGGCGGAACCGGCATAAAAGATCGCCGCCCAGACCATATAACCGGGGATAGCATAGGTATCGCCGCTGATGGTGATGGTAAAACCGGCCGAGAGCGACCAGAGGACGCCGATAAAGCTGACGAGCAGGATCGTCGCGTTCACGAGACCGATGGAAAGCGCCGTACTGCTTTCCGCAAGGTTGCGGACATCGTCATGCAGGCGCTGGTCGGGGTTGATGGCGATCGTGCCGAAACCGGCAAGACGGGCGGCGCGACCCGGTTTCAGCCATTGATCCACCATGTCCTTGGCAAGACCTTCGCGCATGTTCAGCGCCGTCATCTGGTTCAGCCAGGTCTGGATGACGTTGAGCAGCAGCAATAGCCCGGCTATGATGGCGAAGACCTCGAGCTGATGAATGAAGGCATCGAGATCGCGCCGTTCCAGCGCGTTGTAAAACGGCGCATTCCATTCATTGAGCCTGATCTGCCCATAGGCGGTGAGCAATATCACCGTGAGCAGCGCGATCGACAGCAATATCAGCCGGGTGCGTACCGGCGATGTCCAGAAGGCACGCCCCATCATCCGCAGCTGGGCGGGAAAATCGAGATCGAAACCCGAAAGATTAGCCGCGCTCTTGCGCTGATCGTCGGTCACGGTTGTTGCCATTCATTCCATTCCGAAACGTCAGTCGGCAAAGAAAGCGGGTCGCGATTCTGCGCCTTGCGATGCCAAGCAATAACATGCTGTTTAACCTTGTCCACAATCCCGGCGAAATCTCCGCGACGGTGATTGAAAAGCCCGGGCAATTCTTCGTTCGGGCAAACATCGTGGTCTCAACCAACAATGCGATTGCCCCCGGAAATGATCCTTGCTTTCTTTTCCTGCATTGCACAAAATCCGAATAATTTCAGAGGGGCGGACAAACCGCATAAACCGGAAAAACCGGGCAAGGCAGATTAATGGCGATCAAAGCGAGCATTTATCATCTGACGCATTATAAATACGACAACCCGGTTCGCCTTGGACCACAGATCATAAGACTAAAGCCCGCCTCGCACTCCAGAACCCGCGTCATCAGCCATTCGCTTAAGGTTTCACCCTCCAATCACTTCGTGAACCTTCAGCAGGACCCCTACGGTAATTACCTCGCCCGTTTCGTTTTTCCCGAACCGGCCACGGAGTTTAAGATCGAGGTCGATCTTGTCGCCGATATGACGGTTTACAATCCGTTTGATTTCTTCGTGGAGGAAGAAGCGACAAAGTGGCCCTTCGATTATCCGCAGGAATTGCGTGACGATCTCTCCATCTACATGAAGCCGGAACCGACCGGCCCGCTGCTCGCCGCCTTCATGGCCACCGTCGACCGCGCACCGGGGCAACCGACTGTGGACATGGTTGTTGGCCTCAATGCCCGCCTGCAACAGGAGATCGGGTACGTCATCCGCATGGAACCAGGCGTGCAGACGCCTGAGGAAACGCTTGCCTCCGGCAAGGGGTCGTGCCGCGATACCAGCTGGCTGCTCGTGCAGGTTCTGAGGCACCTTGGCCTCGCCGCTCGCTTCGTGTCGGGATACCTCATCCAGCTGACGCCAGACCTCAAGGCGCTGGACGGCCCATCCGGCACCGAGGTGGATTTCACCGATCTTCACGCCTGGGCGGAAGTCTATATGCCCGGCGCAGGCTGGATCGGCCTCGACCCCACCTCAGGTCTTCTGACCGGCGAAAGCCATATTCCGCTGGCGGCAACGCCACATTATCGTAATGCCGCACCGATTTCCGGCGGCTATTTCGGCCATGCCAACACGGAATTCGCCTTCGACATGCAGGTTCGTCGGGTTGCCGAAACGCCGCGCATCACCAAGCCTTTTTCGGATGAAAGCTGGGAGGAACTCAATGCGCTTGGTCAGGAGGTCGATGAGGTTCTGAATAGACATGATGTCCGGCTGACGATGGGCGGCGAGCCGACCTTTGTTTCCGTCGACGATTTCGAATCCGACGAGTGGAACACCGGCGCGGTCGGGCCGACGAAGCGTGAAAAGGCCGACGCCCTGATCCGCCGCCTGCGTGAGCGTTTCGCACCGGGCGGCTTTTTGCATTACGGACAGGGAAAATGGTATCCGGGCGAAAGCCTGCCCCGCTGGACCTTCTCGCTCTATTGGCGAAAGGACGGCCTGCCGATCTGGCAGAACCCGGCACTAATCGCCGAAGAGGGCGCCAATACAGGCGTCAGGGCGGAGGATGCGCAGAAATTGCTGGACGGCATAGCCAACCACCTCGGCATCGAGCCGGAGCTGGTGCTGCCGGCCTATGAGGATCCAGCCGAATGGATCATCAAGGAAGGCAGTCTTCCCGACAATGTCGACCCGTCCAATTCCAGACTGAAAGACCCGGAAGAGCGAAACCGCATTGCCCGCGTCTTCGAGCGGGGACTGACGACACCGACCGGCTATATTCTTCCTGTTCAGGCGTGGAATGCACGCGCCGTCGGCAAGCGCTGGATCAGCGAAAAATGGAAAACGCGACGCGGTAAAATATTCCTCGTTCCCGGTGATAGCCCGGTGGGTTACCGCCTGCCGCTCGGCACCCTGCCTCATGTGCCGCCATCCGCCTATCCCTATATTCATGAGGCCGACCCTTCGATCCCGAGAGGTCCGCTTCCCGATGTCCTGACGCCATCTGGCCGCGCCATGCCTGAGGCTTCCTTCCAGGCGAGTGAAGGGGCGGGGCAGGAGCGCATCGAGCAGACGCTCGGCGAAATCGGCGGCGCGGTGCGCACCGCACTCTCCGTCGAGCCGCGCGATGGCCGGCTCTGCGTCTTCATGCCACCGGTCGAGCGCATCGAGGATTATCTGGAACTGATCGCCGCTGCGGAAGCGGCAGCAGCCAATCTTGGATTACCCGTCCATATCGAAGGTTATGCGCCGCCCCATGACGAGCGTATAAATGTCATCCGCGTCGCGCCCGATCCCGGTGTCATCGAAGTCAACATCCACCCCGCCGCGGGCTGGAAGGACTGTGTCGATATCACTACCGCCGTTTATGAAGAAGCGCGCCAGTCGCGTCTCGGCGCCGACAAATTCATGATCGACGGCCGCCACACCGGCACCGGCGGTGGCAACCATGTGGTCGTGGGCGGCGCTAACCCCAATGACAGCCCTTTCCTGCGCCGTCCTGACCTTCTGAAGAGTCTCGTCCTGCACTGGCAGCGACATCCGTCGCTCTCCTACCTCTTTTCCGGCCTGTTCATCGGCCCGACAAGCCAGGCGCCGCGCATCGACGAGGCGCGCCATGACAGTCTCTACGAGCTGGAAATCGCGATTGCGCAGGTGCCCGCACCCGGCGAGGGCGTGCCGCCGCTGCCGTGGCTGGTCGACCGCCTGTTCCGCAACCTGCTGACAGACGTGACGGGCAATACTCACCGCGCCGAAATCTGCATCGACAAGCTGTTTTCGCCTGACGGGCCGACCGGCCGCCTCGGCCTTGTGGAATTCCGCGGCTTTGAAATGCCGCCGAACGCACGCATGTCGCTTGCCCAGCAATTGCTGGTGCGTGCCCTCATTGCCCGCTTCTGGAAAAACCCGGTCGCCGGCAAATTCGTGCGCTGGGGCACAGCGCTCGCCGATCGTTTCATGCTGCCGCATCATATCTGGGCGGATTTTCTGGATGTGCTCGCCGATCTCAGGGAAAACGGCTTCGACGTGAAACCGGAATGGTTCACCGCCCAGCAGGAGTTCCGTTTCCCCTTCTTCGGCGAGGTGGAATATGAGGGCGCGAAGCTGGAACTGCGCCAGGCGCTGGAACCCTGGCATGTGATGGGCGAACAGGGCGCCATTGGCGGCACCGTGCGTTTTGTCGACAGCTCTGTCGAGCGCCTGCAGGTGCGGCTGGAGACCTCCAATCCCGCCCGCTACACCGTGGCGTGCAACGGCCGCGCCGTTCCGCTGACGCCGACGGAAAACCGCAGCGTTGCGGTGGCCGGCGTCCGCTTCAAGGCATGGCAGCCCGCCTCCGGCCTGCATCCCGTTCTGCCCGTCAATTCACCCTTGACCTTTGACATTTATGATACATGGTCGAGGCGATCGATCGGCGGATGCATCTACCATGTTGCTCATCCGGGCGGGCGCAATTACGAGACCTTTCCCGTCAACGGCAATGAGGCCGAGGCACGCCGCCTCGCCCGTTTCGAACCATGGGGGCATACGGCAGGGCAATATCCGCTACAGGCGGAAACCGTGTCGCCAGAATTTCCGCTGACGCTCGATCTGCGTCGGCCTTACGGAGTGTAAATTGTCCAAAGCCCCGGCAACGGAACGCAAAACGGAAACGAGCGCGCAACCGCGCGGGCTTGAATATTCCCCCTTGCCGGGCGTCGCTGACGAAATGCTCGATACCAACGGCAAGGTGAGGCCGGTCTGGAAAAACCTGCTCGATGCCCTGTCGCGCATGTCTGAACGGGAACTGCACGAGCGTTTTGCCCGCACAGACCGTTATCTGCGCGATGCCGGCGTGTTCTACCGCGATTACGGCAAGGGCAGCAGCGAAAGAAACTGGCCGATCTCCCATATTCCCGTGCTGATCGACGACAGGGAATGGGCCGTCCTTTCCGAAGGGCTGAAACAACGCGCCGATCTTCTGGAAGCCATGGTCGCTGATTTCTACGGCGAAAACCGGTTGGTGAAGGAAGGTTACGTGCCGCCGGCACTGATCGCTTCCAATCCGGAATATCTGCGGCCCATGGTCGGCGTAAAACCGGCAAGCGGCCATTATCTGCATTTCTGCTCGTTTGAAATCGGCCGCGGGCCCGATGGAAACTGGTGGGTGCTGGCCGACCGGACGCAGGCGCCCTCCGGCGCTGGTTTCGCGCTCGAAAACCGGGTGGCCACTACCCGTGCGCTGTCCGACATCTACGCGGAAACCCATGTGCACCGTCTGGCGTCGTTTTTCGGCGCTTTCCGCGATACGCTGCAGGCGCACCGGAAACACCCTGACGACCGCATCGCGGTGCTGACGCCCGGCCCCGCCAACGAGACCTATTTCGAACACGCCTATATCGCCCGTTATCTCGGCTTCATGCTGCTGGAGGGCGAGGACCTCACCGTCGTCAACGGCCGCGTCATGGTCAGAACCGTGGCGGGGCTCAAACCCGTCGGCGTTCTCTGGCGGCGTCTGGACGCTTCCTATGCCGATCCACTGGAACTCAACCAGCAATCCCATATCGGCACGCCGGGCATGGTGCAGGCGCTGCGCAATGAAGCGCTGACCATCGTCAACGCACTTGGCAGCGGCATTCTCGAAACGCGGGCGCTGCTCGCCTTCATGCCGCGCATCTGCCGCCACATTCTGGGCGAGGAACTGAAGCTGCCCTCCATCGCCACCTGGTGGTGCGGGCAGGAGGCCGAGCGCCGCCATGTTGCCGGCAATATCGAAGGTATGGTCATCGGCCCGGCCTATTCGCGGATGCCTTTCTTTGACGATAACGGCCAATCCGTGCTCGGCTCTTCGCTGCGGGAAACGGCAAAGGAATCGATCAGCGACTGGCTTGCCTCTGACGGCCACAGGCTGGTGGGTCAGGAAGTGGTGAAGCTTTCAACCACCCCGGCCTATATCGACAACAAGCTCGTGCCGCGCCCGATGAGCCTTCGCGTTTTTGCCGCCCGCACCCAGGATGGCTGGCAGATCATGCCGGGTGGCTTCGCACGGATTGGAAGCGGCGACGACGTTTCCGCAATCGCCATGCAATCTGGCGGAAGCGCGGCGGACGTCTGGATCGTCAGCGACAAGCCGGTGGAACGCACCACCCTTTTGCCCGCAGAGGAGAGCTTCACCCGCAACATGCCCGGAAGCCTGCCGAGCCGTGCGGCCGACAATCTCTTCTGGCTTGGCCGCTATATCGAGCGTTCGGAAGGCGCCTTGCGCATCCTGCGCGCCTGGCATGGACGTTATGCCGAATCCGCTGATCCACGCCAGCCGCTGCTCGCCCATGTGACGCATTATCTCGAAGCGCTGGACGTGGAGATGAACGACGCCGTGCCGGAAAGCCTGTTGAACAACATCAACAGCGCGCTTTATTCCGCCAGCAATATCCGCGACCGCTTTTCGCCTGACGGATGGCTGGCGCTGAACGATCTTGCCAAGACCGCCCGCCGCTTCCACGCGAAAGTGGCCCCCGGCGATGATGCCACCCATGCCATGACGATCCTCTTGCGCAAACTTGCGGGCTTTGCCGGTCTCGTGCACGAAAACATGTATCGCTTTACCGGCTGGCGTTTCCTGTCGATCGGCCGTTATCTCGAACGTGGCCTGCATATGACACGTCTTCTCGGCCATATGACCGGCCCGGATGCGCCTGACGGTTCCTATGACATGCTGCTCGAAATCGGTGACAGCGTCATGACCCATCGCCGCCGCTACAATGTCAGCACGGCCGGCCTGACCGTGACCGATCTTCTGGCGCTCGACCCGCTCAATCCCCGTTCGATCCTGTTCCAGCTGAACGAGATCCGCACCGAGGTGGAGCAGCTTCCTAACGCCTTCGTCAATGGCCAGATGTCGCCCTTCTACCGCGAGGCGATGCGCCTGCATTCCGGGCTGGCGGTCATGACGCCTGAAAACATGAACGGCGCGATCTATCGTCAGCTCGAAACCGATATGGAACATCTCTCCGATGTTCTTGCCCGAACCTATCTCGGATAATCCTATGCTCTACGACCTTTCCCTGCATATGGGTTACACCTACGACACACCGGCCCACGGCGCGCGCCACATCATCCGCGTCCTGCCGCTCTCCATTCCCGGCCGGCAGCGGCTTGTCGCCGGTTCCATCGATGTTTCGCCGACACCGGAAGAACGTGTCGCCTTCGATGATTTCTTTCATCAATCGGCGACCTCGGTGCATCTGCGCGCGCCGCATGAAAAACTCGACATCCGCATGCAGGCCCGCGTGATGGTGGAGGCACCGGCGCTGACGGCGGATTTCTCTCCGGAGCTTTACCGCCTGCCGCAGGAGCTTGCCGATGTCTGGTCGCTCGATTCCCAGTCGCCGCACCATTTCATTGGCGCAAGCCCGAGGATTGGAATGGACGCGGCGATATCCGCCTATGCCCGGGAGTTGCTGAAACCCGGAATGACCATTCGCGAAATCGCGCGCTCTCTGTGCAAACGCATCCACAGGGATTTCACCTATGATGGCGAGGCGACGACGGTGGATACGACGCCATCGGAAGCCTTCAAGCTGAAGCGCGGCGTGTGTCAGGATTTTTCGCATATCATGATCATGGCGCTGCGCAGCCTCGGCATTCCCGCCGGATATGTCAGCGGCTTCCTGCGTACCATTCCCCCACCGGGCAAGGAACGGCTGGAAGGCGCCGATGCCATGCATGCCTGGGTTCGCATCTGGTGCGGCGAGGCAGCCGGTTATCTGGAGCTTGATCCCACCAATGATATCGTCGCGGGAAGCGACCACATCGTCGTCGGTTATGGCCGGGATTATTCCGATGTCGCCCCGGTCATCGGTGTCTTGAAGAGCTATGGCAACCAGCAGATAAAACAGGCCGTCGACGTCATCCCCGTCCAGTAATGATACGATGTGTATTATTGCGGCCATCGCGCGAAACAATTCTTGAAAATACTTTGAAAACTGCACCAAATTGAACGCTGCGTAAAATTGAACCGATCACGTTAGCGGATTCTACATCGTTTGCGGGTTTCCTGCGCTCAATCGAATATTCTAATCGGTGAGCACCACTATGACCGCCTCCGCACCTCACAAATTGAAGCGCCGTTTCCTTGCCGATAAGAGCGGCAATTTCGGCATGATGACGGCCATTCTGCTGCCGGTCCTGCTGGGTTTTGCCGGCGCCGGCATGGAGTTGGCGAATGTGATGCAGGTGAAAGCCGATCTGCAGAATACCGCGGATTCTGCAGCCCTTGCGGCGGCGACCGAGGCCCGTTTGAAAATGGGCGACCTGACGGACGAGCAGATCAGGGCAATCGCCAAGAACTTCATTGCGGCCCAGATGGAAAAGAACCTGACCGTGGAAGAGAAAAAGGAACTGGAGCAGAACTCTCCAACCGCTATCACGACGACGGAAAATGCCCGCGGCAAGACCTACACCGTCGAGACGACGATCAACCACCGGGTACAGCTCAACCCACTGCTGGGGTTCATTGGCGCAAAAACACTCGATCTTTCGGTAACCGGTACCGCAAAGAGCACCGTCAACAAGGGCGCACCGATCTCCATGTATCTGGCGCTTGATCGTTCCGGTTCGATGTCATTCAAGACGGATACGATCGATACAAAAAAAACGTCATGCCAGAACTATACGGCTGACAACTGGAATAGATATCCCAATCTGGGCAAGACATCGCCCTGCTATGTCAACAAGGCCACGTCGCTCAAAACCGCCGTCGGGTTCCTGGTCGCGACGTTGAACAAGGCCGATCCGACCTATACCGCCAACGGCGGTTCCGAGCTCGTTCGCACGGGTGCGTCGGTCTATACACATGAGACCTATGCCGCGCAGACCATCAGCTGGGGCACCAGCAGCGTTGCCAGCTATGTCGACAAACAAATCCCGGAATTTCCATCCGGCGGCACCGACGCCCGCAGCAGCCTGAACGCCGCATATAACGCCCTTAAAAAAGCCAACCCGGATGAAGCGAAAGCACATAAAACGAAGGGGAGTGAATCCTTCGAGCGCTATATCGTTCTCATGACCGACGGTGAAATGACGGGAAACAGCGCCGCGTGGAATTCGAGCATCGACCAGTCGGTACGCACCACCTGCGAGACTGCCAAGAAAGATGGGATCAAGATTTTCAGCGTCGCTTTCATGGCGCCGGACAAGGGCAAGTCGCTGCTGCAATATTGCGCATCCAGCATCGACAATTATTACGCCCCTGAAAACATGGAGCAGATCGTCACCGCATTTGGTGAAATCGCCCGCAAGGCAGCCGGCAGCATGGCCACGCTGACCAACTGACAAGCGCACAAGGAATCCCCGGGGCGATATTGCTTCGGGGCTGATGTTGCCAGACTGCATGGCTGGCAAGACACGCACGGCAGGTGACAGCGGCGGCGGCCCGTGGCATAGGAGGGCCGCTCCCATTCACAGGCCCTGTCATGATCCGCATCGAAAATATCAGCAAGTCGAACAGTCACCGCATTCTCTACATCGAGGCCTCCGCCGCGCTCAATCGCGGCGAGAAGATCGGTCTTGTCGGTCCGAACGGCGCCGGAAAGACCACGCTGTTCCGGATGATAACGGGTGAAGAGCAGCCCGATGAGGGCCAGGTCGTTGTCGAGAAGGGCATGACGGTCGGTTATTTCGATCAGGATGTCGGTGAAATGTCCGGCCGCTCTGCCGTCGCCGAAGTCATGGAAGGCGCAGGCCCGGTCAGTGAAGTGGCAGCCGAACTTCGCGAATTGGAAGCGGCCATGTCCGATCCCGACCGGATGGACGAGATGGACGCCATCATCGAACGTTACGGCGAAGTGCAGGCGCGTTATGAGGAGCTGGACGGCTACGCACTGGAAGGCCGCGCCCGCGAGGTGCTGGACGGGCTGAGCTTCAGCCAGGAGATGATGGACGGCGATGTTTCCAAGCTTTCCGGCGGCTGGAAGATGCGCGTGGCGCTTGCCCGCATTCTTCTGATGCGCCCGGATGTGATGCTGCTCGACGAACCCTCGAACCATCTCGATCTTGAAAGCCTGATCTGGCTCGAGGATTTCCTGAAGAATTATGACGGCGCGCTGCTGATGACCTCGCATGACCGCGAATTCATGAACCGCATCGTCACCAAGATCATCGAAATCGATGCCGGCAACCTCACCACCTATTCCGGTGATTACGGCTTTTACGAACAGCAGCGCGCGCAGAACGAAAAGCAGCAGCAGGCGCAGTTCGAACGCCAGCAGGCCATGCTCGCCAAGGAAATCAAGTTCATCGAACGCTTCAAGGCTCGCGCTTCTCACGCTTCGCAGGTGCAGAGCCGTGTGAAGAAACTCGAGAAGATCGACCGCGTCGAGCCGCCAAAACGGCGTCAGACGGTTGCTTTCGAATTCGCGCCGGCGCCTCGCTCCGGCGAGGATGTCGTGGCGCTGAAGAAGGTCAACAAGGCCTATGGCAGCCGCACGATCTATGGTGAGCTGGACTTCATGGTGCGGCGCAAGGAGCGCTGGTGCATCATGGGCGTCAACGGCGCTGGAAAGTCGACGCTGCTGAAACTGGTGACCGGCACGGCGGAACCGGATTCCGGCAATGTCACCCTCGGCGCCAGCGTCAAGCTTGGCTATTTCGCCCAGCATGCCATGGATGTGCTGGATGGCGACAGCACCATTCTCGAATGGCTGGAGGAGCGTTTTCCGAAGGCGGGTCAAGCGCCGTTGCGCGCCCTTGCTGGCTGTTTCGGCTTTTCCGGCGACGACGTGGAAAAACGCTGCCGTGTTCTTTCCGGCGGTGAAAAAGCCCGTCTCGTCATGGCCGCCATGCTGTTCGATCCGCCGAACTTCCTCGTGCTGGACGAGCCGACGAACCACCTTGATCTCGACACCAAGGAAATGCTGATCAAGGCCCTGTCGGGTTATGAAGGCACGATGCTCTTCGTTTCGCACGATCGCCATTTCCTGGCTGCGCTCTCGAACAGGGTGCTAGAACTGACGCCTGATGGTATCCACCAATATGGCGGCGGCTATACCGAATATGTCGAAAGCACGGGACAGGAAGCGCCGGGCCTTCGCAGCTAAGCCACCTGCCGGACGGCACCGCCCTGTAACGGCAGCTTTCGTTTGGAGACTGGAGAAACAGATGCGGATCGTGGTCTACAGCGCCAAACCCTATGACAGGCAGTTCTTTGACGCCGCCGCCCGCCCTGGCATGCGGATGCAATATTGCGAAGCACGCCTGTCTCCCGAGACCGTGGCGCTGGCGGAAGGGGCGACGGCGATCTGCGCCTTCGTGAATGACGACCTGTCGCGACCGGTGCTTGAGAAACTGGCGGAAATGGGTGTTCGGCTCATTGCCCTGCGTTGCGCCGGTTTCAATCAGGTCGATCTCGCCGCCGCCGAAAAGCTCGGCCTGACCGTTGCGCGCGTCCCGGCCTATTCGCCCTATGCGGTTGCCGAACACACCATGGCGCTCATCCTGTCGCTCAACCGCAAGATTCACCGCGCCTATAACCGTGTCCGTGAAGGAAACTTCGCCCTTGATGGGCTGCTTGGCTTCGATCTCCACGGCAAGACCGTCGGCATTGTGGGTACGGGGAAGATTGGGGCGATTTTCGCGCGCATTGTGGCCGGTTTCGGCTGCCGTCTCGTCGGCCACGATCTCCGGCCAAATCCCGATTGCGAGGCGCTGGGCATGGAATATGTCACGCGCGAGGAACTATTCCGGACATCGGACATTCTGGCGCTGATGTGCCCACTCACACCGGAGACCCGTCACCTCATTCGCAGGGAGACACTGCCGCTGCTAAAAAAGGGCGTGATGCTCGTCAATACCAGCCGCGGCGCCATCATCGACACGCAGGCCGCGATTGCGGGTCTGAAAGACGGCACGATCGGCAGCCTCGGCATCGATGTCTATGAAGAAGAAGCCGATCTCTTTTTCGAGGACCTTTCCAATGACGTGCTGCGCGATGACGTTTTCGCCCGATTGCTGACCTTCCCCAATGTCCTGGTGACCGGCCATCAGGGCTTCTTCACGCAGGAAGCCCTCACGAACATCGCGGACACCACGATCGGCAATATCGAGAGCTTTTTCAGAACCGGCAGGGCGTTGCATGCCGTTTCCACGGAATAGTTTGCCGGCCCAGCCTAGTATCTCCTGCCAGAGTCGGGAAGATTTTAATGCCATCCTGCCCGACTTCTGCAGGAAAGCGGGTAAAATTGGTATGATCATTGAGTTTTATTGAAATTCATCATACATATTTGACAGGCTCCACGCCTGCCTCGATTTTAATGCATGGTGACCGACGTGCCTGAACAGCAAAAACAGCGCAGCAAATCCTCCGGTTCTCTGGTCAGCAGAGTTAGCCTCAGTCTGAGAAACGCGATTGCATCAGGGCAATACGGACCCGGTGACCGCTTGCCCAGCGAAATCGAGATGACGGAAACCCATGGTGTCAGCCGCACCGTCGTGCGCGAGGCGGTCACGGCGCTACGCTGCGACGGGCTGGTAGAAGTTCGCCAGGGGGCAGGCATTTTCGTGCTGAAGCGTGAAAAGGAAGCGTCACCCACGCCCGGTATCGACCGCGCCCGCCTCTCTTCCGATCTGGAAGTGCTTGAAATCAGGACGCCGCTCGAAATCGAAGCGGCGGGGCTCGCCGCCCTTCGCCGCTCGCCATCACAGGAGGAGGCGATTTTCGACTGTCACGCCCGGCTTCTGCAATGTATCGAAGAGAACCGTTCCATTCGCGAAGCCGATCTCGCGCTGCATCTGGCCATTGCGGCCGCCACCAACAATCCGCTCTTCACACAGTTTCTCGAACTGCACGGCCAGGCCGTGATTCCACAATCGCGCGTGGTTTCCGAAACCGTGGAGAACGACCAGACAGCTTACCGGCGATTGATCCACAAGGAGCATGAAGCCATCGTCATCGCCATATCCGACCGAAACGAACAGGCCGCGAAGCTTGCGATGCAGGCGCATCTGCGGGGCAGCCAGCACCGCTACCGCGACATGATGCGCGACCTGCGCGGCATCGCGCACAGCTAAGGGATTTCCGGTAAACTGCGTCGTCGCTCTATGCTCTGAAGGGCGCGATCAGGAACTACGGCGCTTCCCGCAGATCCGCACCCCAGACCTCGATCTGCGTCAGTGCGGGAAAGGGCGAAGGATCGTCTGCTTTCTTGAGATCATGGAGACGGATCCACTCCACCCGGCGCGGCACGACCGGAAAACTCTGGGCAGCCCCGGTTTTTTGCAGGGAAAAGCTCGCGCTTTCACCGTCGGAAAAAGTGACGCTCGCTTTTTCCCACCAGGCATCATGGGGGAAATCCGCTCTCAGATAAAAGGTTAGCTGGTCGATGAGGACTGCGCGGCCGAATACCAGTGTCAACGAGGCTTCGGGATCGCGGTTGATGCCCCAGCTGGTATAGGGCCAGAAACCATGACCGGCGCTCGCCTTTTCGCCATCAATGACGTTGCGGGCTGCAAAGGCCGCCTCCCCACGCGTTTCGGTGCTCGCATAGACATGCGGAAACAGCGAGGTGTTTTCATGATCATCAAACGGGTTCAGGGCCAGATTCCTGCGAACTCCAATCTCGCCGGCAAGTGTGCGGCGGGCAGCGATCCGGTGAAGGTTACCGCTGAAGGCCTGCGGCGGATAGGATTTGCGCTTTGCAGCGGAAGGAACAGGCAGGATGAACTCGTTCCCGTGCAAGAAAACCAGCGTCGGCGGCATGCCGGCATCGAGCGCGAGCCAGATGTGGCCTGGCTGCGAAACCGCGACGATAAGCCTGTCTCCCTCGCAATATTCTGCGCGATAGACCAGCAAAACTTCATCCTCCGCTCCGGCTTCCGCCAGAACATCTCCCGCCGCATTGACGACCTTGAGTGTGAGCTTCATCGGCACTTCCTTAACTGATCGTCAGGCACAGACGTTTGGCTTTGATGGGAATGAGAACGCGATAGATTTCCGGCGGCCAGGACTGGCGAAGGCGGGCATCGTTGATTGTTATGGCTTCGATGGCAGGTTCTCCTGCGCCTTCGCAGGCTATCTCTCCCAGCCCCGCAAAGATCAGGCCACCCGGCATGAGGGCAGGTTTTTCGGCGACCATCAGCGACAGAACCGCCTCCGGGCCACCCTGATAATCGTCAAGGACTTCCACATGGCGGCCGCGCAGCAGTCGTACACGGCGACGATAATGTTCAACACCCGCGACGCTGGGATAGGCCCCGGCCATATCGAGAGAAAATTCCGCCTCTTCTTCAGAAAACCTGGTCACAAAATCTGCAGCTGCAAACTCTGCCCCGGCGACCTGCATGACGCCGCCGAAAGTCGGCAGATTGTGAAAGGCCGACTGCATCGTCCAGATGTCATAGCGCTGCGGCGAGAAGGTTTTTGCAGTGTAGGTTTCCACCCCGACATCGATGATGAACGGCCTGCCGTTCTTATAAAGCGTAAAGCTGCCGACATCGTTGTGGTTATGGCTCTCGCCATTATTGCCCGCCTTCACGGCAAGATCGAAAACCCCGTCGCGGGCAATCGCCAGACCGATGCCGGGATAGACGATGTCGGTCTTTGCGGGGTCGGCGGCAGTGAGCGCAGACAATTCCTGTGTGGCCAGAACCGCCTGGACGCGATACCAGAGGCTCCACTCCTTGTGCATAAGCCGGTCCGGCGAGCGGTTCCAGCAGGCGGTAGCGAAAGTCTGGAGTGACGGCGAAGAAACGGCCTTGCCGAAAAGATATTCCCGCACGCCGGATGTCTCGATCTTCGCCGGCGCATCGGCGAAGTTGAAAAACTTGTCCCCCGCCACATGCATGTTGACGATGAATTCGGCCATGTTGCGAAGCTTCGGCGCATGAAAGAGCGGTGCCATGGAGCCGGGCGCGGAGGTTTCGAGAATGCTCATCGCCCCGAACATACAAAGTGCTGCATGACCGTAATAGAGAACGCCCTCTTCGCAGGCGCCGTCTTCTGCATAATCCTTCTGAAAGGCATCTAGACTTCTAAGCGCCTTTTCCACAACCGAACGTCTCGTCGGCTGGTCGGTAGGCAACAGCAGGGTCGAGAGCAGGACATTCTGGGTGATCCAGGCCGTCCAGTTGTTCATCCGCTCGTCGCCATTCCCTATCCACCAGAAATGCCGGGCGAGATAGGGTTTCGTGATCCGCCGATCGATCTCGACGCGGACGCGAGAAACAAGGTTTGCATTTGTCCCTTCCAGTCCCGGTGCAAGCAAATGCAAACATAAAGCGAGGTTGGCACCCGTTTCGGCAGCGAACAGGTCTATCACCGGATTTTGCGGATCGGGCAGAGAATCTCGCGGACCGCCGCGAATATGGGAATTATGGGCGGGCAATTGCCAGCCGCTTTCCTCACATATCAGCCAGAGACCATCGATGATGGCATCGAGAAAACGGCCCTGCCCTTCGGCGCATTCCCCCAGAACCAGCGCGTTCAGCTTAAGTCGCCGGGAAAAATAAAGCCCCTCGAAACGATCGCGATTGCCGGTGCGGCTATATTCCCGGTAATCGCCCGCCAAAATGACGGACCACGGCTCGCCAAGCGCCTTTTCCGCCGCCTCGACGAGGTTGCGGCAAACCGTATCGGGCGCTGAAGACCGTATTTTTTCCACCGTCAGTTCCACACCGAAATCGGCGAGCCGTTCGGGCAGGAGCCGCATCATTTCGACAAACACGCCCTCAAACCTCCCGCGCGTTCCGCAATCCGATATGCGGCTCCTATCATACGTATTTCTAGAAAACCAGAAAATTTGTCTGACTTTATGCAAAGTTGTTTGACCAATATTGATATTGTGTTATCCAGAGCGCGGGAGGCGGCAGGGTGAAAACCCCGGCCGTAATGGAAAACGCAGCAGCCGACACCGATGACGCGGTGAAACGGCAGCAATGGGAGGTAGGCTGTGGCAATCGCAACCGCGACCATGTCCGACAAGCAGGCGGTTCCGTATGGGAAGAAGAAAGTCCGGGTCGTCTCCAAGCGGCGGCGCAGGATTGAAAATGCGCTCGTCGCCTATTCCTTCATTGCACCCAATTTTATCGGCTTTGCGATTTTCACGCTCGGGCCGATCCTCTTCGCCTTTGCGCTGGCCTTCATGCATTGGGATGGCTCCAATGCAATGCGTTTCGCCGGCCTCGATAACTTCTGGCGGCTTTTCGAAGACAGGGCCTTCATCGCTGCCTTCTGGAACACGGTCATCTACACGGTCGCATCGGTGCCGGCGACGCTCGCCTGCGCGCTGGGGCTTGCGATCCTGCTCAACCAGAAAATCCGCGGCCGCAATTTCTTTCGTACCGCGATGTTCTTTCCCTATGTCGCATCGCTGGTCGCCGTGGCCGTCGTCTGGAACATGATTTTCAATCCGGAGATGGGTCCGGTCAACATGCTGCTCTATACGCTCGGCCTCGATCCCGCCGACATGCCGGGATGGGCGGCCGACCGGCATTGGGCCATGGTCACGGTCATTCTCTTCGGCGTGTGGAAGAGCATGGGCTATTACATGGTCATCTATCTCGCCGGGTTGCAGGGCATCAATTCGGAGCTTTATGAAGCCGCAGGGCTGGATGGCGCCAATGCCTGGCAGAAATTCATCCACGTCACCCTGCCCCAGCTTGCGCCGACGACCTTCTTCGTCACCGTCATGCTGACGATCCAGTCCTTCAAGGTTTTCGATCAGGTCTACATGATCACGCAAGGCGGCCCCGGCACCTCGACGCTCGTTCTCGTCTACCACATCTACAATGAGGCCTTCATTTCCTGGGATCTCGGCTATTCCAGCATGATCGCCCTCGTCCTGTTTTTCCTGGTCCTTGTCGTCACCATCGTCCAGTTCAAACGGCAGCGGGAGGATTGATCCATGCGCATCATGGGCCGTAAAATCCCCACCGCGACGATCGGCATCTATCTGACCGTCATCGTCGTCACCATCGTCATGCTTTTGCCCTTCGCATGGATGCTGTCGGCATCGCTGAAGCTCAGCCGTGATGTCTTCGCCTTCCCGATCGAATGGATACCCTCTCAGCCGCGCTGGGAGAACTACGTGGAAATCTGGACGAAGATCCCGCTGGCGCTGTTCATCTACAACACGTCGAAGCTGACGATCATCGTCACGCTGCTGCAATTGCTGACATCGAGCTTTGCGGCCTATGCCTTTGCCAAGCTGCATTTTCCCTACAAGAACACGTTGTTTCTCGGCTATATCGCCACCATCGCCATGCCCTGGCAGGTCTATATGGTGCCGCAATTCCTGCTGATGCGAGAATTCGGGCTCAACAACACCCATCTCGCCCTGATTTTCCTGCAAGCCTTCACCGCCTTCGGCGTTTTCCTGATGCGGCAGTTCTACATGTCGATCCCGAACGAGCTATGCGAAGCGGCCCGCATCGACGGCATGAACGAGTACCAGATCTGGGCGAAGATCATGCTGCCGCTTTCCAAACCGGCGCTTTCCACATTGACGATCTTCACCTTCGTCACGACCTGGAACGATTTTCTCGGGCCGATGATCTATCTCACCAAAACCGAGCTGAAGACCATCCAGATCGGCCTGCGCATGTTCATTTCGCAATATTCGGCCGAATACGGGTTGATCATGGCCGCCTCGGTCGTCGCCCTCATCCCGGTTCTCGTCGTTTTCCTGGCATTGCAGCGCTTCTTCGTCGAAGGCGTCGCTTCCACTGGCCTCAAGGGTTGATTTCATGCTCGATTTGACCACGTCCCTTCCAACCCCGATCACCACAGCGGAAATCGATGCTGCGCTGACGGCCGCCATCGCGCAGGTCAGGCGCAATCTGCCGCAATTCACCTACGCGGCGCAGAACCATTCGAGCGTGAAGAATTTTTACCCGGCAGTCGCCAACGACCAATGGACCGCCGGTTTCTGGCCGGGCCAGATATGGCTCGCCTTCGAACATACCGGCGACAGGACCTTTCAGCATGCGGCGCAAATACAGGTGCAGAGCTTCCTGCACCGTATCGAAAACCGCATCGAGACCGACCATCACGATATGGGTTTTCTCTATTCGCCCTCCTGCATCGCCGCATGGAAACTGGTGGGAGACGAAGACGGCAGGCGCGCGGCGCTTATGGCGGCCGATCAGCTGATGGAGCGGTTCCAGCCCGTCGGGCAATTCATTCAGGCCTGGGGCCGCAGGGACAACCCCAACGAATATCGCTACATCATCGACTGCCTTTTGAACCTGCCGCTGCTTTATTGGGCTAGCCGCGAAACGGGCCGGGAAGACTACCGGACCGTCGCACTCGCCCATGCCCGCACCACACTTGCCCATTCCGTCCGGCCTGACGATTCCACCTATCATACATTTTACATGGACCCGGAAACCGGCGCGCCGGTGCGCGGCGTCACGAAGCAGGGTTATAGCGACGAGAGCTACTGGGCCCGTGGACAGGCCTGGGGCATCGCCGGCATGGCCATCTCCTATCGTTACGAGCGGCTGCCCGCGTATCGCGACACGTTCGAGCGGCTTCTCGCTTTCTATCTCAAACGCCTGCCCGACGATCTCGTGCCCTATTGGGACCTGATCTTTGCCGATGGCGATGGCGATGGAGAGCCGCGCGACAGTTCGGCAGCGGCCATCGTCGCCTGCGGCCTCCTGGAAATGGCGGAGCTGGAGACGCCGGAAAAGGCAGAAGAATACCGCAATCTGGCGAGGCGCATGGTGAAAAGCCTTGCCGATATCTATTCGGTTCGCGATCCCGCGATCTCCAACGGGCAGCTTCTGCACGGCACCTATTCCAAGAAGACGCCCCATAATACCTGCCGGGGCGAAGGCGTCGATGAGTGCGTCTCATGGGGCGATTATTATTATCTGGAAGCGCTGATCCGGCTTTCGCGCAACTGGTCTTCCTATTGGTGAGCGCGAGGAACAGATGGCTAGCATTTCCCTGAAAAAACTCAACAAAACCTTCGGCGCACTCAAGGTCGTTCACGATATCGATCTGGATATTGCCGACAAGGAATTCATTATTCTGGTCGGCCCTTCCGGATGTGGAAAATCCACCACGCTCAGGATGATCGCCGGGCTGGAGGAAATTTCCGGCGGCGAGTTGCGCATCGGCGAAGACGTGATGAATGACGTGCCATCCAAGGATCGCGATATCGCCATGGTGTTCCAGAATTATGCGCTTTATCCGCATATGACCGTCTACAAGAACATGGCCTTCGGCCTGGAACTTAGGAAAGCGCCGCGCGATCTCATCGATACCAAGGTCAAGGAAGCGGCGAAAATTCTCGACATCACCCATCTGCTGAACCGCAAGCCCAAGGCGCTGTCCGGCGGCCAGCGCCAGCGTGTCGCTCTCGGCCGGGCGATGGTGCGCAATCCGGAAGTTTTCCTGCTCGACGAACCGCTTTCCAATCTGGACGCCAAGCTGCGCGGCACCATGCGGTCGGAAATTTCCAAGCTGCACAAGCGGCTGGACGCCACCTTCATTTACGTGACCCATGATCAGGTGGAAGCCATGACCATGGCGGATCGCATCGTGGTGATGAAGGACGGCCATATCCAGCAGGTGGATACGCCGCAAAACCTCTACGACCGGCCGATCAACATGTTCGTCGCAGGTTTCATCGGCGCACCACAGATGAATATGCTCCCCGTGACGCTACGCCGTGACGGGGACCGTTTCACCGCCCTGTTCGACGGCACTTCCCTGCCGCTGCCAACCGAAATCGATGCCGGGCGTCTGCGACCTTACGAGGAAAAGGACATCATTCTTGGCATCCGACCGGAAAATTTCCACGAATTCGCCCCCGCGGATATCGATGCCGGCAATGTCGCGCCCTTCAGTGCGACGGTGGAACTGGCGGAGCCGATGGGATCGGAAGTGCATCTCAACCTCGTCTCCGGCGGCAGAAACCTCGTTGCGCGCGTCTCACCACGTTTCAGGGCAAAGATCGGCGATCCCGTCGAACTGGTGGCCGATCTGACAAATGCGCAGCTTTTCGATCCTGTCACCGAACGATCGATCCTTTACTGACGCGGCCGGGAGAAACGCGATGCAATGGCTGGAAGGGTTATGGACGAAGGAAGGAGCCGGGATCGACAAGAACGCCCCGCCGCTGACCGGCCTTGCGCTCTTCCTGGATATCCTCAAACGCGAATGGTGGGAGATGGTGAAGCTCAACATCCTCTTCATCATCGCCAGTCTGCCGGTGGTGACGATGCCGGCGGCGATGTTCGCCATGGCCCGCATCTGTGTGTCCTTCGCGGACGATAAAAATACCTATCTGCTACGTGACTTTCTCGAAGCCCTGCGAAAACTCGCCCTGCGCGGCACCGCGCTTGTGGTGTTAAGCGCATTGCTGGTGAGCGCCGGTACTTATGCGACTGTCAGTTATGCCGGGGCCGCCCGGCTTCAGCTCGCTTACAGCCTGCCTTTTGCGATCAGCCTGGCGGTAACGCTATTCCTCATCCTCCTCAGTGCCTATGCCAGTGTTGTTCTGGCCAGGCAGCAGGACCTGCCGCTTTCGGAAACCCTGCGGCAGGCGGCATTTCTTGCACTCACGAAACCGTTGCCGATGTTGGCGGCGCTCGGGTTCGTCGCAGCGCTCTGGCTCGCACATATCCTTTTTTATCCGGTGTCCGTGTTCATGCCGGCAACCATCAATTTTTCGCTCGGCATGTTCGCCCTGTGTTTCGCGGCGAGAAACGCCGCCGCGAAAACGCGTGTGCGGATGCCCGAACCGGCGGGGAGCGGCACTTAAGGCAGACCAAAATCAAAACGACATCAGTCAGGGAAGGAGAAACGGGCTATGGAGTTTACGACAACCAGACGTGCATTTGCTCTCGCAACCGCCGGTCTCGGCATTGCGATCGGCATGGGAGGAACCGCGCTTGCTGCGGGTGATGCACCCGTCACGCTTAAATGGGCGTTGTGGGATCTGGATAAGGGCGCTTATTTCAAGCCCTTGATGGAGGCCTACAAGCAGAAGCATCCGAATGTGACGTTCGAGGTGGTGGACCTCGGCTCGCAGGACTATACGCAGATGATATCCACGCAGCTGACCGGCGGCTCCAAGGATATTGATGTCGTCACCATCAAGGATGTGCCCGGCTACGCCAATCTGGTGCGCGCCGGCAACATCACCGATCTCAGCGGCTTCATCAAGGACCAGAAGATCGAGACGGCCCCCTATGGCGGCCTGATCGAGGAACTGACCATCGATGGCAAGATTTATGCTTTGCCGTTCCGCTCGGATTTCTGGGTGGTCTATTACAACAAGGATATTTTCGACAAGGCGGGCGTGCCTTACCCCAGCAATGACATGAGCTGGGCGCAATTCGATGAAATCGCCGGCAAGCTGAAGAGCGGCATGGGCGCCAACCGCACCTATGGCGCGCTGCTGCACACCTGGCGTTCGACGGTGCAGCTGCCGGGAATTCAGGATGGCAAACACACGCTGGTGGACGGCAATTATGAATTCCTGAAACCCTGGTATGAGCGGGCACTTGCCCTGCAAAAGAGCGGCGCGATACCGTCCTATGCCTCGCTGAAAACATCCAACACCCACTATTCCGCCCTGTTCTTCAACGGAACGATCGGGATGTTGCCCATGGGCACATGGTTCGTCGGAACCCAGATCGCCAAGGTAAAATCGGGCGAGTCGAAAAGCGCCAACTGGGGTATCGTGAAATTCCCCCATCCGGATGGGGTCGCGGCAGGCGCGACGGCTGCGCAGATTGCCGGATTGTCGGTGAATGCCAACTCCGGCCACAAGGAAGCAGCGCTGGATTTCATCCACTTCGTCACCGGACCTGAGGGTGCGGCGATCATCGCCTCCACCGGCACTTTCCCTGCACTCAGAACCGACGATGTAGCTCAGAAGATCGCAGCGCTGCCGGGCTTTCCGCAGGATCAGAACAGCAAGGACGCGCTGCAGGCGGGCAAGGCCTATCTGGAAATGGCGGTCAACCCGAATGCAGCCAAGATCGAGGTCGTTCTGAACCGCGTGCATGACGCGCTGATGACCGACAATATCTCCATCGATGACGGCATCAAGGACATGAATGACGGCGTCAAAGCCATCAAATAATTATCGCGGGGGCCGCGGGCGATAAGCCCGCGGCCCTTTCCTTTGATCATGAATTCCGGACATTCGTAACCGTGCCTCACGAGACCGCCAAAGCCAATCCACTCTTTCACAACCCGCTTCGCAGCAGGGACGATCTCGCAAAGGCGGTGATCGATCTCTTCAACCCGCTGCTTGCCTGTTTTTCGCCCGGCGGCGCGCGTGTACGGCTCGGTGCAACCGGGGCGATTTTCGATTTTCCTGCGGCGGAACTGGAGGGTTTTGCCCGGCCATTATGGGGCATCGTCCCGCTTGCCGCCGGTGGTTATGACTTTCCGCATTGGGATCTCTATCGGCGTGGACTGGCCAATGGCGCCAACCCGGCTCACCCCGAATATTGGGGCGATACCGCCGACCGTCATCAGCGGCTGGTCGAACTGGCGGCCATAGGATTTGCGCTCGCCATGGTTCCCGAGCATATCTGGGAGCCACTCGCCGAAACGGACAAACAGGCTGTCGCCGCCTATCTGCTGGCCGCCCGCGAGCGGGAATTCGTCGACAATAACTGGAAATTCTTCCGCGTCCTGATCGATCTCGGACTGGAAAGGGTGGGTGTGGATTTCGACCGGACCAAAACCCAAGCCTATCTCGATGAGCTCGAGGCTTTCGATATCGGCAATGGCTGGTATCGAGACGGGCCGGTGCGCCGGGTCGATCATTATATTCCCTTCGCCATGCATTTTTACGGTCTGATCTATACCGTGCTGGCAAAAGGGGACGACGCGCGAAAAACACGGTTGCTGGAACGCTCGCACATCTTCGCCCGCGACATGCGCCACTGGTTCGGGCCGGACGGAGCCTCGCTCGCCTTCGGGCGCAGCCAGACCTATCGTTTTGCTGCAGGCGGTTTCTGGGGCGCTCTCGCCTTTTCAGGTTTGGAAGCGCTGCCGTGGCCGGAGATAAAGGGCTACTACATGCGCCATATCCGCTGGTGGTCGAAGCGGCCTATCGCCGATCGCGATGGCGTCCTGTCAGTTGGATACGCCTATCCGAACCTTCTGATGAGCGAGAGCTATAATTCTCCCTGTTCGCCCTATTGGGCGCTTAAATTTTTCCTGCCGCTGGCGCTGCCCGCCGATCATCCCTTCTGGGCTGCGGAAGAGGCCGAACCGCAGGCGTTTAGCGAACCGGTTGCCTTACCGGAGCCGGGCATGGTGGCCTTTCATACACCCGGCAATATCGTGGTTCTATCCTCCGGACAGCAGCACGACAGGATGCGCGGCGCGCAGGAAAAATATTCGAAATTCGTCTATTCCACCCGTTATGCCTTCAATATCGAAGCGGATGACCGGCATTTTGCCGCCGCGAGTTTCGACGGCATGCTCGGCCTTTCCGACGATGGGGTGCACTTCCGCACCCGCGAGACGATGGAAGAGGCGTTGATTGCCAAAGACTGCCTCTATTCCCGCTGGCGGCCATGGGCGGATGTCGAGATCGAGACCTGGCTCGTGCCGCAAAACCCCTGGCACATAAGGTTGCACCGCATCCGCACCCCACGCCCCTTGCAAACATCAGAAGGCGGATTTGCCATAGAGCGGGCCGATTTCAATAGCGACCGCACCGAGGCGGGCGAAGGTCGCGCCGTCTGTTACGGACAGACTGACACCAGCCTCATCGCCGATCTTTCGGCTGGTATTCGGCGCGAAGGCCTATGCCATCAGGCGATCGCCAATACCAACCTTATCCACGCCAGAACCCTTGTTCCGCAATTGCGCGGCACCCTCGCCTCCGGCGACACGCTGCTGGTGACGATGGCCATGGCACTGCCGGTCGGCAAAGAGGCAGAGGCTGCATTGGCTGCCCTTCCCGATATTCCTGATCTCGCAGGGCTGGAAAAGATGTTCAAGCGGGAAGGACGGCGCGTCCCCGCCCATGCTCTCGATGAAAACCGCGCAGGCTGACGGAGATGACCGACGACACACCGGGTGTTTCCCAAAGGCCGGATCGGCTGAACATCCTGACCTGGGAGCGGAAGCAGGAGGATATCGACAGCCCCGACCATCAGGCGCGGCTGCGCGGCCTTGAGCGCTCCGCCAACGCCGTTTTCGAGCAGGGCGTTTACATTGCCGACAAGGCCGAGGTGCATACGGACAGGTTATTGATGGGTGCGCAGTCGTGGGTCGCCGGTTATGCAATCGTGCGCGGCAATATCGAACTGGGTGAAAATGTCTCGATCAATCCCTATGCCTGTCTTTCCGGCAAGGTGACGATCGGCAACGGCGTGCGTATCGCCTCACATGTCAGCATCGTCGGCTTCAACCATGGTTTCGACGACATTGAAACTCCGATCTATCGCCAACCGCTGACCTCGCTCGGGATAGAGATTGGTGACGACGTCTGGATCGGCGCCAATGCGGTTGTGCTTGATGGCGTGAAGATAGGACGCGGCGCTGTTATCGCCGCAGGCGCGGTGGTGGCGAAAAACATTCCCGCCATGGCCATTGCAGGCGGCGTTCCCGCCCGGGTTCTGCGATACCGCGGAGGAAAAGCGGCCGCACCGAAGCTGCCCGATCATCTGCTGCAAGAACTCGGCAAGGAGATTGCCGGCGACTGGCTTGCCGCCATCCGCTCCTATGGCGAAGATGGCATCTATCGTTCCGCCGATGCATCCGGACATGAGGTCGAAAGCGTCAGGCATCTGTGCGATGCGATCGAGATCGCGGCGGCCTTCGGACAGGAGGATATCGCTTTCGATGCCGGAGAAACCGTGGCCAGCCTTCAGGCCCTGCAGGATCAGGAAACCGGACTGTTTTTCGCCGGTGACCACCGCCCGTTAACGCCGCCCGAGAAGGACCCTGCCGTCCTCTACAATATTCTGGCGGTCGGATATGCGCTTGAATGTTTCGGCGCCGCGCCGAAACAGCCGATCGCTTTCGTCGAGCATCTCCGTGCCGACGAACTCATCCTGTTGCTGGAAAAACTGCCGTGGCAAAGCCGGGCATGGCATTGCGGCGCCACCATAGACGCCATCGCCACCGCGCTTTATGTCAACAGGCGCTATTTCACATCCGGCGACAATCTCACCGTTCTCTTCGGCTGGCTGGCCATGAACGTGGAGAAAACCATCGGGCTTTGGGGTGAGCCGACCTCCACACAGGGCCTGCTGCAACCGGTCAACGGCTTTTACCGGCTTACCCGCGGCTCCCATGCCCAGTTCGGCCTGCCCGTTCCCTATCCGGCAGCAGCAATAGACTCCGTCATCGCCAATTATCATGCCTATGGCGGTTTTCATGGCGAGAATTTTAATGCCTGCAACCTGCTCGATACGATCCATCCCCTTCTTCTCTGCCTGAAACAGACGGATCACCGGCAAGATGAGGCAAAGGAGATAGCCCGGGAAATTCTGCGCCGAAATGAGGCGCGCTGGCAAAGAGGCAAGGGCTTTGCCTTCGCCGAGGGGCACCCGGCCGGGCTGCAGGGCACGGAAATGTGGATGTCGGTTCTCTGGCTTTCAGCGAAGCTTCTCGGTGCAGAACAGCTCTTGCCGTTCCGACCTCGCGGCATCCATCGCTTTGAGCCTGCGGAAATCGTCCATGGCATGATTGCCCGCCCTAAATCTCCGGTATAGGTTTCCGATACTCTTTTGAAAGCTTTCAAACCGGACCGGTCGGGTAACAGATGCAACTCAAAGACTGCTATAATTTCCACGATTTTCGCCGCATGGCCAAACAGCGTCTTCCCGGACCGATCTTCAATTACATAGACGGTGCTGCCGATGACGAGGTGACGTATCGGCGAAACACGGCCGCCTTCGAAAAATGCGATCTCGTTCCCGATGTGCTGCGGGGCGTGGCCGATGTGGATATGTCGGTCACCGTCATGGGGCAGAAGCTGTCCATGCCGGTCTATTGTTCCCCGACGGCGCTGCAACGCCTCTTCCATCATCAAGGGGAACGGGCGGTTGCGGCAGCGGCGGGGAAATACGGCACGATGTTCGGCGTCTCTTCGCTCGGCACCACGAGCCTGGAAGAAGCGCGCCGGATCAGCGGCGGCCCACAGGTCTATCAGTTCTATTTCCACAAGGACCGAGGCCTCAACCGCGATATGATGGCGCGTGCCAAGAGCGCCGGTGTCGAGACGATGATGCTGACCGTCGACAGCATCACGGGCGGAAACCGCGAGCGCGACAAACGCACCGGCTTTGCCATTCCGTTCAAGCTCAATCTTTCCGGCATCGCGCAATTCGCCATCAAGCCGGCCTGGGGCATCAATTACCTGACACATGAGCGCTTCAGCCTGCCGCAGCTCGATGACCACATCAAAATGGACGGCGGCGCTCTTTCCATCAGCCGCTACTTCACCGACATGCTCGACCCTTCGATGAACTGGGACGATGTGGCGCAGATGGTGCGCGAATGGGGCGGGCCGTTCTGCCTTAAAGGCATCATGTCGGTGGATGACGCCAGACGCGCCGTGGAAATCGGCTGCAGCGGCATTGTGCTTTCCAATCACGGCGGGCGCCAGCTCGATGGCTCCCGCAGCGCCTTCGATCAACTGGCCGAGATCGTCGATGCGGTCGGCGACCGGATCGACGTGATGATGGATGGCGGTGTGCAGCGCGGCACCCATGTTCTGAAAGCACTGTCTCTCGGCGCGAAAGCCGTGGGGCTCGGCCGCTATTACCTTTTCCCCCTTGCCGCCGCCGGACAACCGGGCGTGGAACGGGCGCTTGAGCTGATGCGTATCGAAATCGAGCGCGGCATGAAGCTGATGGGTTGCACCTCCGTCGATCAGCTCACACGCCGAAACCTTCGGTTCCGTTGAGCAGGCAGGACGGTTACAGAAGGACTTGAGCGGAGCGCGGTCACAATCGACCACTGAAACCGCATGCCATTTCAGCCGCGTTTCGTCGCTGCTCCTGAAGCGCCATGCCGATATTCCAGACGAGCGCCAGGCACACAAGTCCACAAAAACAGGCTGAAATCAGCGACCGATGGCGCTTGGCTCCGGAGAGAAACATCCAGCCGATAATTGCATAGACCGCAAGCGCCGGCACGGCGGCAATCAGAACGGATATGGGGCCATCGCAATCGACAGCCTCCATGCCGATGGCGCGATATTCGTTCGGAGTCGCCACCAGGCCGAGGACGGCCACGGGAAACATGGCGGCCAAAACCGCATAACGGAAAAATCGGGGCGTGTCGGGCATGCCTGCTCCATAGCCGGATAATCAACTGCCGCGAACGCGGCCGGGAAATTCCACCGTACGGTCTCAGCGACCATCCATCTTGCCAATGATATCGGTTTAGCCACCATTGTCGGCGACCGGGAGAGCAGATTGCCCGCTTTTGCTGAGAAAGCCAGCCTTTTACGTTGGCAGCAATCTTGGCAAGCGAAGCAGAATGTGATTACGGTTGCATGATGCAACCATAATGGATCGACCGTGTCCCGGCAACCTTTCCCCGTAAGCGATATCCGCTCCACCTCGCGCCGGCTCGTCCGCGAACTCGGCTTCATGGGCGGAGATTTTGCCGGCACCGATCTGCCGCCCTCCGCCGTGCATGCACTGATCGAGATCGAGACATGCCCCAACATCACGGCGCGGGATCTGGGAAAGCTGCTGCGGCTTGAAAAATCGAGTGTCAGCCGCATGCTGCGCAAGCTCGTGCTGTCCGGCGATGTTCGCGAAGAAACGGATGAGGAGGATAGCCGTATCAAGCGGTTGCGTCTGACGGGGAAAGGGCAGGAGAAGGCGGGCGCCATTCACGGCTTTGCGAACCGGCAGGTCTCCGACGCCCTGACGCAGCTTACGTCGGCGGATGCCCACACGATCCTCCAAGGGCTCCGTCTTTACGCCGATGCGCTGGGAGACCGGACCGATACCGTTGCTCCCTCCATAGAGATCCAGGAGGGGTACAGGCCGGGTATCATTGCCCGTATCACGCAGATGCATGCGCTTTATTACGCCCGGACATCCGGTTTCGGCCAGCGTTTCGAATCCGTCGTGGCCGAAGGCCTCGCGGCTTTCTGCAACCGGCTCGAAAGCCCGAAGAATGCGATCTGGGTCGCAATGCGCGGACAGGAGATCATCGGCTCCGTCGCTATCGATGGTGAAGATCTCGGAGCGGATATTGCGCATCTGCGCTGGTTCATCGTTGATGACGGCGTACGCGGTGGCGGTGTGGGACGCAGACTGCTGGAGACTGCGTTGGCCTTCGTTGATGAAAGAGGGTTTGCCGAAACCCACCTCTGGACATTCAACGGCCTTTTGGCCGCGCGATACCTTTACGAAGCCCATGGTTTCGCATGTGTCGAGGAACATCCGGGCAGCCAATGGGGAAGCGAGGTGCTGGAACAGCGCTTCGTCCGGCCACGGCCCGAATGATCTTTCAACCGCGCGTAAACGGCCGCAATCGAAATCTTCCTGCGACCGTTTCGAAACCAGGGAACGGCGCCCGTTAAAAGGCGAGTTGAACCTTCATCGACCTGCTTCTGTCACCGGCGGCTTCAAATGCGGCAACCGCTTCTTCCAATGGAAAGGTTCCAGTCAGCAGGGGCTTCAGGTCGACGCGGCGCTGGTTGATGAAATCGACGGCAAGTCCGAATTCCTCATGGAACCGGAACGTGCCCTTCATCTCGATTTCCTTGGCAACCACCATATTCTGCGGAATGGACACATCGCCGCCGAGGCCAAGCTGAACCACGGTAGAGCGGGGTTTCAGCGCTTCGAGACCCGAACGGACGGCTCTTTCATTTCCGGACGCCTCGAACTGAACGTCGAAATAACCCTTGTTTGCCGAATAGGCGGAGAGCGCATCCGGGTCGCTCGCCACATTGATGACGCGGTCGGCGCCGATGGCGAGCGCCTTTTGCAGAACCGCATCCATGATGTCGGTCGCGACGATTTCCCGAGCCCCATGAGCACGGGCGGCAATGATCGCCAACGCACCGATTGGCCCACAGCCGGTGACCAGAACACGTTTGTCGGTCAATGCGCCGGCGCGGTTGACGCCGTGCAGCGTTACCGCGAAGGGTTCGGCCATGGCCGCTTCATGGATGGAGACGCCATCCCGCACCTTGTGGCACTGGTATGCTTCGGCGACGAGACGCTGACGGAATGCGCCCTGAATATGCGGCATGGGCATGGCGGAGCCATAAAAGCGCATGTTCAGGCACTGGTTCTGCTGACCCTTCAGGCAGAATTCGCAATGGTTGCAGGGCCGGCTCGGCGATACGGCAACACGGTCGCCAACAGCTAGACCGGAAACCCCCTCTCCCAAAGCCTTGATGGTACCGGCCACCTCATGGCCAAGGATCATCGGCTCACGCACGCGCACGGTGCCGAAACCGCCGTGATTGTAATAATGCAGGTCGGAGCCGCAGATGCCGCCCGCCTCGATGGCGACCTCGACCTGTCCCGGGCCGGGCTGTTCGTCCGGCCGTTCCTCGATCCGCAGATCCTTCGCCGCGTGGATGACGACCGCTTTCATAGTCTCTCCTCCCATGAGGGTTCGGCATGGCGGCTAATGCCGCCAGGCCATTCCCCGGATTTCTCAGATATCGACCACGAGGCCCTTGGCTTTCAGCACGGCCTCGAGCTTGCTGACCTCGATCACTGACTTGCCCTGCTTGTAGGCTTCGATGTAACCGGCCTCGGCATCTTCACGGGCCTGCGAAAGCTTGGCCGCTTCCTGCGCTTCATCAAGTCTGACGACAACCAGCCCGTCGGCATCACCGACAATGATATCGCCCGGATTGATGATCTCGCCGCCGACGATCACCTGATCATTGACCGCGGCAATGGTCTCCTTGACCGTGCCCTTGATGCAGACGCTGAGCGAGAAGACCGGGAAACCGAGGTCTCGCAGCTGCAGCGTGTCGCGCACGCCGGTATCGGTCACCAGGCCGCCGATACCCTTTGCGAGGCAGGCATTGGCGAGAACGTCGCCGAACGAACCGGCTTCTTCATATTCGCCGGCGGAAACGACGATGATGTCGCCCGGCTTGGCATAGTTGATGGCAAGCTGCAGCATGATGTTGTCGCGCGGCGCACATTTGACCGTGAAGGCCGGACCGCAGAGCTTCATGCGATAATCGACCGGCTTCAGCCGCGATGACAATGCGCCGCGACGTCCCTGTGCCTCATGAATCGTGGCGGGAGAGAATTTGGCTAGGGCTTCGACATCCGCCTTGGCCGGACGCTGCGCGATATCTTTAATGTGGATCATGAAAACCTCCCACGTTGAAACCGTCGGCGAGAACGTCTCGCCGACCGATGATGGTGTTGAATGGATGGAATGATGGCCGAGGCTGAGCCGAGGCTCAGGGGATCGGATCGAACTTCAGTTCGGACAGAGGCACGACCTTGTCGGTGCGCGTCATCTTGTATTCGGTGTTCGGGCCGAGCCACTTGTCCCAGATACGGTTGATCTCGCCATCCGCATCGAGCTTGCGGAGAATCTCGTTGATCTTGGCCGTCAGCGCCGGATTGTCCTTGGCCATGCCAATGCCGATCGGCTGGAAGAGCATCGGCTCTTCGATCATGCGCATCTGCTTGCCCTTGGTCTTGGATTCGTTGACGAACTTGGTCATCGTCATGGTGTTGCCAACGATGCCGCGCGCCTTGCCCTGCTGCACGGCGAGATAGGCGGACGCCGTATCCTGGAACGTCAGCGGCTCGGACTTGTTGAGCTTGACGGAGAGTTCCGACGTCGAGCCCTTGCTGGAAGCGATGCGCTGGCCGACGAAATCGGACTTCTTGGTGCCGGGGTCGTCGACCGGAACGATCAGCATTTCCTTAGCCAGATAATAGGGATCGCTGAACTGGATCTGTTCCGCGCGGCTCTGGGTATAGGCAAGGTTCGCCACCGAGAGATCGACGCGGCCGAGCTTGACTTCTGGAACGCGCGCTTCGACCGACACCGGCTTGATCTCGGCCTTGACGCCCAGTTCCTTGGCGATAGCGCCGCACAAATCGACGTCGAAGCCTGCCATTTCACGCGTCTTCGGGTCCGGCGAGGCGAAAGGCGGGACGTCGGCGAATGTCGCGCAACGCAGCGTCTTGTTTGCAATGATCGTATCGAGTTGATCCGCCTTGGCCGGAATGACCGCAGCCGAGGTCGCCAATATGGCGGTAAGAGTAATGCACTTCCAGTTCATTTCAGTTCTCCCTGTTATTATAGAGGTTGGGTCCTAGTGTCTCAGATCGGCAAGAAACCGCTGGGCACGCGGATGTTGCGGATTTTTGAAAAACTCGTCCGGTTTCGCGGTTTCGAGAATGCGCCCGGCATCGATGAACCAGATGCGGTCGGCCACTTCACGGGCAAAGCCCATTTCATGGGTGACGCAGAGCATGGTCATGCCTTCGGCAGCGAGGCTCTTCATGACGGCGAGCACCTCACCGACCATTTCCGGATCGAGCGCTGAGGTCGGCTCGTCGAACAGCATGACCGGCGGCTCCATGGCGAGCGCCCGCGCAATGGCGACGCGCTGCTGCTGGCCGCCGGAAAGCTGGGCGGGATAGGAACCGGCCTTGTCGGCAAGGCCGACGCGATCGAGAAGCTTCAGCGCCTTTTCATGCGCAACCGCCGGGGAAACACCCTTCACCCGGATCGGCGACACGGAGACATTTTCCACCACGGAAAGATGCGGGAAGAGGTTGAAGCTCTGGAAGACGAAACCCACACGGCTGCGCAGCGCATTCAGCTCCTTGGCGCGCATCTGGGCATGGATGTTCCTGCCATCCAGCATGATCGAGCCGCTGCTGATCTCCTCCAGACGGTTGATCGTGCGGATGAGGGTGGACTTGCCGGAACCCGACGGCCCACAGATGACCACGACCTCGCCACGGGTGACGTTTTCGTTGACATCCTTGAGCACCTGATAATCGCCATAGCTTTTGCAGACCTGCGAAAGCGTGATGGTGTAGTCCTGAGTGGCGGAAACTGGCGCGGTCATAGCTGCTCCGTAACGATATTGGCGGGGGCCGGTGCGGTGTCAACGGCAAGCTTGCCGCGCGGGCCGGCGCGCCGGCGGGCGATGCGGCGCTCGAGAAGATTGGCGACTTGGGTGAGCGACCAGCAGATGATGTAATAGACCAGCGCCAGAATGAGGAAGACCTGGAAGGGCTGGGTCAGGAGCTGGTTGTTCACCTGGTTCGCCGCAAAGGTCAGATCCGGCACATTGATGACGTAGCCGAGGGTCGTGTCCTTGATGGTGGATACGAAGGTCGAGATCAGGCTCGGGATCATGTTGTAGAGCGCCTGCGGCAAGATGATGTAACGCATCGCGCTGAAATAACCGTGGCCGAGCGCCCGCGCCGCATCCATCTGCCCCGTGCCCAGCGATACGATGCCGGCGCGCACGACTTCGCTCATGAAAGCGCCCTGATAGATGACGAGCGTGGTCAGCATGGTGACAAAGCTCGGCACGTCGGCGCCGGTCCAGAGCGGAACGAGAAAATAGCTCCAGAGAATGAGCATCAGCAGCGGCACGCCGCGGGTGAAATAGACCACGGCAGTGACCGGCCAGCGCAGGAGCCGCCATTTCGACAGCCGTGCCAGCGCCATCAGGATGCTGACGGGAAAGGCGAGCGCGATGCTGAGCGCCGACAGGATAAGCGTGTTGGCAAGCCCGCCGAGCGGCCCGTTGGGATATTGGCCGATGAGGAGCAGCAGCCAGTAATCCTGGATGATTGCGATCATGTCGTGGATCATGCCCGTGCCCTCCGGAGAGGATCGGCGCGCATGGAGATATAGGCTCCAAGACCCATGATCAGCAGCGAGAAGAACAGATAAAGCACGGTGGCGACCAGATAGACCTCAAATGTCCGGAAACTCAGATTCTCGACTTCCTTGACGGCATGGGTCAGTTCCGGTGCACCGATCAGAACGCCGAGACTGCTGTTCTTGAAGAGGGACGTGCTGTGATTGATCAGCGGCGGCAGCGCATTACGCACGCCCTGCGGCATGATGACGAAACGCATGGCCGAGACATAGCTATGCCCGAGCGCACGTGCGGCCTCCATCTGGCCGGGATTGATCGAACGAACGCCGGAGCGCAGATCCTCGCTGAAATATGCCGCCTGACAAAGACCGAGACCGATAATGGCGAAGATCGCTTCGGCATTATGGCTCGAAAGCCAGCTGGCCAGTCCGCTCGGCAGCAGCGTGAACACGCCGAAATACCAGAGCATCAGCTGCACCAGCGTCGGCACGTTGCGGTGATAGGACACATAGGCCGCCACCAGCGGATCACCGAAGCGGAAAGGCGACAGGCGGATGGCAAGCAGCACGATGGCGAGCGACATGGCAAGCAGCCATGAGCCGGCATAGATGATGAACGTCATCTGGATGCCATGCAAAAACATCGAGACGTAGTCCGCATTGTTCAGAATTGCCCAGAGGTCAAAACCGCTCACGCGACTCTTCCTCCGGCTCCACCCGCCGCAGCCTTATTTTCAGTCGGTCGATTTTCAACCGTTTGGGGCTTGGCCGTCTGCAGACCGCCCATGACCTGAAGCGTCGGGGTAATTTCCATGTGGCCAATATTCATGGCCACGGGCGCAGCGATGGCAAACGCGATCGCATCGGCGATATCGGAGGCCTGCGGCAGCTCGAAACCATCGATGAAACGTTCGCGAATGCTCGGATCATCACCATGAACATGGTTGAAGATGTCGGTTGCGACGCGGCCGGGGCAGATTTCCGTTACCCGCACGCGTTTGCCGAAAGCATCGATGCGCAGCTGGTTGGACAGCATCGCCACGCCTGCCTTGCTGGCGTGATAGGTGGAATTGCCACCGAAATTATAATTGCCGGCAATGGAGGAGATGTTGATGACATGGCCGCGATCGCGCGCCACCATGCCCGGCACCACCATGCGGCAGAGATGCAGCACGGCGCGCAGGTTGACGTCGATCAGGAGATCGATGTCACTCTCATCCGCTTCCAGAAATTTCTTCGGGCGGTCGACACCGGCATTGTTCACGAGGACATCGAACGCCACCTCACTGGTGAGCTTCGCGAGCGCCGCCCGGTCTGTCACATCTATGGCATGTGCGAAGCAGCCCGTGCGCTTCGCCAGCTGGTTGAGAGCGTCCACACTTCTGGCAACAGCATGCACTTCCAGCCCTTCACGGCAAAGTCGCTCGACGACAGCAGCGCCAATTCCGGAAGATGCGCCGGTTACGAGTGCGGTCTTGTAGTCTGAGAATGGCATGTTTGTCCCCTATCGTTGAGCAAACAGTAGTGAAGCTTTCATCGCTTGCCTAAGACCGATTTTTTTTGGAGTAATAAGCAACTTGTATGGATGGCGAATGCGCCACATTCGGCGATGCGGCAACCCGGCCGATGGCGCGTACGTTGCCGATGCCAGCCACCAGCACATTCTAGACCACTGCGGTCGGCAGGTCCCGTCCCGCGAAATGTGCATCCAGATTGGCGAGAACCAGAGCGCCCATCTCAAGCCGCGTCTCATGCGTCGCAGCGCCGATATGCGGAGCGAGAACGACATTGCGCATGCCGATCAGCGCCTCAGGAACATGCGGTTCATTCTCGAAGACATCGAGCGCTGCACCCTTCAGCCCGCCTGCCACAAGAACATCAATCAGCGCCTTTTCATCCACCAGAGACCCTCTGGCGACGTTAACAAGAACACCGTCCGGTCCCAGCGCCTCCAGCACCTCGCGGTTGATCGCGTGTTTGGTCTCCGGCGTTGCCGCCGCCGCGACAATCAGGACGTCGCAGTCCCTCGCGAGCGACATGGCCGTCGAATGATACTCATAGGCCACGTCCTGTTTTTGCCGGCTGAAATAGGAAATCTCCGCATTGAAAGCTTCCAGCCGCACCGCGATGGCGCGGCCTATGCGGCCAAGCCCGTAAATGCCGTAACGCCGCCGCGAGGCCTTGTTACCCAGCGGCATTTCGCCTCTTTTCCACTCCCCGGAGCGGACATGATGATCGGCGCGCACAAGCTGGCGCAGCAGCATGACGGAGAGACCGATGGCAAGATCGGCCACATCCTCGGTCAGCACGTCAGGCGTGTTCGTCACCCTGAAACCGCGCGCGCGGGCCTGGTCGAGATCGACCTTGTCGAAGCCGACGCCATTGATGGCAACGATTTCGAGAGCGGGCAGACCGGCAGCGAGTTCAGGAGCAACCCCGATATGGCCGCCGGTGACGACAGCCTTTATCGACGCCGCCTCCGCCTGAAGAAACGCCTGCTTGTCGGATATTTCGTGCCAGCGATGGACCCTGAAGCGCTTTTGCAGTTCGGCTTCGATCTGCGGCTGAAGCGGATAGGTTTGCAGAAGATCGGGCTTCATGCGCGCTCCTTACCCGCGACCGACGAAAGGCATGCCGCTCGCCATCACCGTCATGGTCAGCACGTTCGCCTCGAGCGGCAGCGAGGCCATATGCACCACGGCCTTGGCAACGATGCCGGCATCGATGGTCGGTTCGATGGCGGTGCTGCCATCCGCCTGCAGCACGCCGGTTGCCATGGCGCGCGTCATTTCGGTGCTGGCATTGCCGATATCGATCTGTCCGCAGGCGATGTTGAACCGCCGGCCATCCAGCGCGGCCGATTTTGTAAGTCCGGTGATCGCATGTTTGGTCGCGGTATATGGCGCAGACCGCGGCCGCGGCGTGGTGGCGGAAATCGAGCCATTGTTGATGATGCGGCCACCCTGCGGCGACTGCGTCTTCATCTGGCGAAACGCCGCCTGGGTGCAGAGAAAAGCCCCTGTGAGGTTAGCCCCGACCACGGCATTCCAGGTTTCGAACGGCACATCTTCGATATGCACCGCCGGTGCGGACATGCCGGCATTATTGACCAGAAGATCGAGGCGACCGAAACGCCCGATGATTTCCGCAAACAGCCGCTCGACATCGGCCGGAGCGGAAATATCAGCCGCGACGGCCAGAACACAGTCTTTATGTTCGCTCCATTCGGCGGCGGCAGTGTCGAGAACCTCCCGCCGCCGGCCCGTTATCGCGACCTTGTAACCATCTTCCAGGAGCGCTTTGGCAATCGCCTTGCCGACCCCTGTTCCTCCACCCGTGACGAGCGCGATCTTTCCATCACTCATGCTGCTTTCCCCTCCAGCTCATCTTCCACATGCGCCTGAATGATTTCTGCGAAGGAGGCCTCCGCCCTGAACCCGAGCGACAGCGCGAGTTGCGGATCGTAATCCTCGGCCCAGCCGTCGACGATCCGGATGATCCGCTCGTCGGGAACGCGTTTGATAAGCGCTACAGCCTTTTGCCCGGCAAAGGCGCGCAGCGCCTCGATTTCATCCGCAACCGTGGCCGACAGCCCCGGCATGATGAGATTGCGGCGAACGCCAAGCCCGGAGAGATCCACCGTCGCGGCGCGCAGCAGGAAGGCGACCGCCGAGCGCGGGCTGGCGAACCAGTGACGCACGGTATCGGCAACTGGCAGCACCGCTTCCTGACCCACCAGCGGTTCGCGCAGGATATTGGAGAAGAAGCCGGAGGCGGCCGCATTCGGTTTGCCGGGGCGGATGCAGATGGTGGGCAGACGGATGCTGACGCCATCAAAGAAACCGCGGCGACTATAGTCCGAAAGCAACAGCTCCACGATCGCCTTCTGCGTGCCATAGCTCGTCAACGGCGCCGTCAGGAACTCGTCGCCGATCACCTTGGGGAATGGCGAGCCGAACACGGCAAGCGATGAGCAGAAGACCACGCGCGGCCGATATCCGTCCTTCTGATGCTCCAGACGAATGGCTTCGAACAATGAGCGCCCGCCATCGAGATTGATGCGATAGCCTTTCTCGAAATCGGCTTCCGCCTCGCCCGAAACCACGGCGGCGAGGTTGAAGATAACATCCGGCCGTTTTGCGACCAGCTTTTCGGCCACGCCGGCATTCGACAGATCACTGCGCTCGATGGTCAGTGCACCGCCGAAGCCTTTCGGCGCGGCCGGTTCGAAAACATCCGTCAGCGTCATTTCGGTAATCTTCGCACCATCAAGCGTTCTGTCGGAAGAAAGGCGTTGCGTCAATTTGCGGCCGATCATTCCGGCCGCGCCGATTATCAGAATATGCATTATTTCACCTTTGCTTGGCCGGCGGCACCGGCTCGATTGATTGTCAGTCGTCATCACCCTGAAACACCACCTCGCGGCGGCGCATGATCGCCGGCATCGCCATCATGATGACGACCATGCCGGACAAAGCGAGCAGCGTGGCGCTGATCGAATGGGTGACGAATGTTGAGAAACTGCCCTGCGAAATCAGCAGCCCGAGGCGCATGTTCTGTTCCAGAAGCGGACCGAGAACGAAGCCCAAAACCAGAGGCGCCGGCTCGCAGCCGATCTTGCGCAGCAAGAAGCCGACGATGCCGAAGACCGCGCAGAACAGAACGTCCACAACGCTGTAGGAAAGCCCATAGGCCCCGATGGCGCAAAACATCAGAATGGCGGGGCACAAGAAGCGGTATGGAATGCCGAGAAGCCGAACCCAGATGCCGATCAGCGGCAGGTTCAGTACCAGGAGCAGCAGATTGCCCACCCACATGCTGGCGATCAGCCCCCAGAAGAGATCGGGCCGCGACTGCATGACCTCCGGTCCCGGGGTGATGCCCTGGATCATCATCGCCCCGACCATCAGCGCCATCAGGCCGTTGGCGGGAATGCCAAGCGTCAGGAGCGGAATGAAAGAGGTCTGCGCGCCGGCATTATTGGCGCTTTCCGGCCCCGCCAGCCCTTCGATCGCACCCTTGCCGAACCGGGATGGATCCTTGGCGATCTTGCGCTCCAGCGCGTAGCTGGCGAAAGAACTCATGATCGCACCGCCGCCGGGCAGTACGCCGAGGAAGGAGCCGAGCGCCGTGCCGCGCAGGACGGCCGGAAATGCCTGTTTGAAATCCTGCCGGGTCGGCATCAGCGATCCGGTCTTTGTTGTTCCTGCATCACGCTCCACACCCTGCTGCAGGTTAAAAAGGATTTCACTGACACCGAGCAGCCCGATGGCCAGCACGACGAAATCGATGCCGTCGAACAGTTCCGCCATGCCGAAGGTGAAACGCTGCTCACCCGATGTCGGATCGATGCCGACGAGGCTCAGCGCAATGCCGAAGGCGACCATGCCGACCGCCTTGACCGGCGATCCGCTGGACAGGAACACGGCAAACAGAAGCCCGAAGATCACCAGACTGAAATAATCAGCCGGCCCGAAGGCAAGCGCAATGGCGGAGAGTGGCTTTGCGACCACGACGATCAGAATGGTCGCCACCGTGCCGGCAAAAAACGACCCGAGCGCCGCAGTGGCCAGCGCCACCCCCGCCCTGCCCTGCCGGGCCATGGCATAACCATCGATGCAGGTGACGACGGATGAGGATTCGCCCGGCAGATTGACGAGAATCGCCGTAGTCGAACCGCCATATTGTGCACCATAGAAAATGCCCGCAAGCATGATCAACGCCGCCGTGTCCGGCATCGTATAAGTGATGGGCAAAAGCAGCGCGACGGTCGCGGAAGGGCCGATGCCCGGCAGGATGCCGATCATCGTGCCGAGCGTGACGCCCAGCAGACAATAGAAAAGGTTGACCGGCGTGACAGCAACACCGAAACCGAGGGCGATATTGGCAAGAAGATCGGTCATGGCAGCAGGGGTATCCTCTGTCCGAGGCCGACGACGAAAATGAGGATGCAGGCGAGGATGAGCACCGCGGAAAGCAGCAGCACCTCAACCGGCCGGATTCTGCCATAGGCGATGCAGGCGAGCAGGATCAGCACAAAAGCGGCGGCGATGAAGCCCAATGGCTCGATCAGCAGCGCAAAACCGGCAATGCCGGCCACTGCCAGAAACGGACGCATCTTCGGGGCCACCCAGGCTTCGGAAGGTGTCTTTCCCAACAGATCCTGCAAGAGCAGTGCGATACCGAGCGCGAACATCAATGCCGCGATGACCGTTGGCATGTAGCCCGGCCCGGGCTGGAAATTGGTGCCCATGCTCAGCGGCCGCGCGCCGTAATAAAGCCCGGCGGCGGCCACCAGAAAGAAGACCCCGGACAGAATATTCGCCGTCAGTTTCGAGCCGTTTTTGTGTTCGGCCATGTTTTTTCTCCCCTCCTCGTTGAGGGATACGCCGTGCCTCCCGACACGGCGTATCCAAATATCGAATATCCGGCTCAATCCGCCCAGACGCACCCCTTCGAGCGCATCATGTCGTAACGATCCTCGATATCCATCTTGCCCTGGCGGTGCAGTCCCATCATGTGGTTCTCGTGGTCGTCGCGCTCCTGGCAGGCCTTGACGAGTTTCGCGATATCCTTCTCACGCACGACGACAACGCCGTCATCGTCGCCACAGACGATATCGCCGGGGCTGATCAGTTCACCGCCCACCACGACCGGATGGTTGATGGTGCCGAGCGTGTCCTTGGACGTGCCCTTCATGCAAAGCCCGAGCGAGAAAACCGGAAAACCGATTTCGCGCAGCCCCTTGCCATCACGCACCGCGGCGCTGACCACGAAGCCGACAATGCCCTTGCCGATACAGGCGGCGGCCAGCACATCGCCAAAGCCGCCCTGATTTGGATTGTCACCGCCATCGATGACCAGCACGTCGCCGGGCTTTGCCAGATTAATAGCTTCGAAAATCATCAGATTATCGCCGATATGGCATTTTGCGGTGATTGCCGGGCCGCAGATTTTCAGGCCGGGCTTGATCGGCTTGATGCGATAATCGAGAGCGCCAAGCTTGCCCTGCGCCTCGTGAATGGTTGCGGGGCTGAATTTGCTGATCGCCTCAATATCAGCCCTTGAGGGGCGCTGGAAATTGCGGATGACATGGGCCATTGGCCGGATTCCTTTCAACAGTGGGTCATGCCCGGGCCACGCACAGGCCCAAGCGTCATTTCGGTTAGTGGTGAGAGAAGCGCCGCTTATTTCGTCCAGGGCTTGCTTTTCCAGAGCTCGGCCAGATTGGCGTTGCCCTTCTTGAGCGCCTCGGCAAATTCCGCCTGGGTCAGCGGCAGCATGGTCAGTTCGCGCTTTTTGGCCTCGGCAAGATAATCCGGGTCCTTCAGCGCCTTCTGGAATGCATCGACCAGCTTGGCCTCGACATCCGCCGGCAGGCCTTTCGGTGCACCAAAACCTGCAAGCAGGCTGAACTGAACGTCGTAACCGGCTTCCTTGAAGGTCGGCACATCTGGCGAGAGCGGCGAGCGCTCAGTGCCTGATGTCGCCAGAACACGAAGCGCACCCGAACGATTGTCGGCAAAAACCTCGTTCAAGTTCATGAAACCGAGTGTGACGTGGTTGCCGAGCATGGCGAGCCGTGCTGGTCCGCCCCCATTGAAGGGGACGAAATTGAGCTTCACGCCCGCCGCTTCCTCGAACAGCAGGGCGGTGATCTGGCTTGGATGGCCGATACCCGTCACGCCAACGACGACCGGGTTCGCCTTGGCCGCTTCAACGAATTCCTTGGCTGTCTTGATCGGCGATACCTTGTTGACCGTCAACGCCAGATCGCCGCCGATCTGGTTGGCGAGCGGCGTGAAGGCGTCCTGCTTATAGCTGGCATTGCCCTGCACGATCGGCGAATACATGGAGGGGAAATTCAACGCCCCGATCGTGTATCCGTCAGGTTTCGCATTGGCGATATAGGTCGCGCCGATCAGCCCGCCAGCACCTTCGCGGTTTTCCACCACGACCGATGTGCCGAGATATTTTTCGAGATAGGGCACCAGCGCCCGTGACTGTATATCGGTGCCGCCGCCGGCCGGATAACCGATGACGAGCGTCACCGGCCGCTCCGGATATTCCGCCGCCGCCCCTCCGGCAGCCAGAATTCCCGCAGCCGCCAGCATGCCGAACAGAGATGTCTTCAAACGCATATCTTTTCCTCCCCGATATACTTTCACCGGGGAGGCTAGGAAGAAGCCATCAACAATACAAATACCGAGTTTTCAACTTACCCATACAAATCGTTTATGGGTTGAATGCCGACTCGCGTCTTGCGACGGCCCGCAACAGGTCTCGGAACAGCCTGAACGTCCGCTCGTCCACCTCCCTGTTCCTCAGCAAATGGATGGAGCGATAAATGACGGGATCGGTAATATGAGCGGCCTGAAGCTGACCGGCCTCCTGTTCCTGCTGCACCGAATTCCATGACAGAATCGTCGCGCCAATACCGGCGCTGACGGCGCGTTTGATTGTATCCTGCCCGTCGATCTCCATGGTCACGTTCAGCGTGATGCCGGCGCGGGCGGCGGCCTCGTCGATCGATACGCGCAGCGGGTTGTCCTTCGGCGGCAGGATAAGGTTGAGCCCCGCCACAGCCTCGAGCGGCATCGACCGACCGATGGGTCGGGAAGACACCGCAAAAAGGCTCTCCTTGATGATAAGATCATCGGCCTTGTCCTCCGCGCCGACCAGCGCGACAGCCATATCCACCTTGCCGAGACGAATGAGGCGCAGAGATTCGTCATTGCGCGCCTCTATCAGCCGCAGCGAAACCTTTGGCATAGAAGCGGCAACCTCACTGATGATGTTCGGCGCAAAGGCCGTGGCCCAGGAGGGAATAAGGCTCAGCCGGATCACCCGTTCATCCAGATAGGCCATGGCCCGGATTTCCGCCTCCGCCTGCCTGACCTTCTCGGTAATCTCCCGGGCATGAATAAGGAGTATTTCACCCTTCTCCGTCGCCTTCACGCCGCGCGCCAGCCTGTGCAGCACGGGGAAACCCACCAGCCGCTCCAGTTCCGTGATGTGGTGACTGAGCGCCGGCTGGGCGATCCCCAATTGCCGCGCCGCCGCCGACATGGAACCGCAATCGGCAATCGCGACCAGATATCGCAGCCTGCGCAAATCCAACATGTCGGCTTAAACCTCCCACCGGTTCGAGATGCGATCATGACACCAAATCGCCGCCGGAGCCTAGGGCAAAAGCACCATCGAGTGGTTCCACCGCTTTTCAAAGGGGCAAGCTGCGCATGATGGGGTAAGACAAGATTCTTATGGCCAGCAACCATGGCTATTCTCCGCCTCTTCCCCATGACACGGTCTTTGCTGCGATGGGGAGCGGGATGGATCCTAAGACAGGTATTTTGCTCAAGCTGGCGGCCATGCTGGCATTCACAGTCATGTCCGCCTGCGTGAAGGGTTTGGAGGGGGCGATTCCGGTCGGCGAAGTCGTCTTCTGCCGGGGATTTTTTGCCCTCATTCCCCTCTGTCTCTGGTTCATCGCCTCCTCCGAGCGAATAACCGTGCCGGCCGCGAAAAATATCGGCCGCCTGCTTGCGGGCAGCTCGGCTGGATTGGGCGGCATGTTCTTCGGTTTTCTGGCGCTCGCCTATCTGCCGCTGGTGAATGTCACGGTGCTGAGCTACACGACACCGCTTTTCACCATCATGCTGGCCGCGCTGCTTTTGCGCGAAAAAGTGCGGATATATCGCTGGTCCGCCGTACTGACGGGCTTCATCGGCGTCTTCATAACGCTCTCGCCCAACCTGGTGTTTGACGCCGTGTCAGGCCCCACCCAGATCGACAGCATTGCGATGATCGGAACGGCGCTGGCGCTGACCGGCGCGCTTTGCGCGGCCTTTTCCTCCATCGCCGTCCGCCATCTGAACAGCATCGAAAAGCCGTCGCGCATCGTGCTCATCTATACGCTGACGGGTGTCGTCGCCGGCTTCGCCACGCTTGGATTTGGATGGAAGATGCCGGATTTCAACCAGTTTCTGCTGCTCGCCGGCGGCGGGCTTGCCGGCGGCATCGGCCAGATCACCATGACGCTCAGCCTGCGCCATGCCCAGGCCTCCCTGCTGGCGCCGTTCGATTACACGACGATGATCTGGGCGATCGCCCTCGGTTATCTCTTCATGGCCGAAGTGCCGACAGGTGCGACCATCATTGGCGCTTTGACGGTCATCGCCGCCGGGCTGTTCGCCATGTGGCGCGAAAACCGGCTGACGAAACAGGCCGTCAGGGAGCCGACAGCGTAAGCTGTTCCGTGACGCGCTTTTTGTGCAGCCGCCTTTCCCGCCACAACGTGAACAAGCCGGCGGCAACCACGATCGAGGCTCCGAGAATGGTCGTCAGTGCGGGCACCTGATCCATGAAGGCATAACCAATCAATAGCGCCCAGATCATCGTCGTGTAATCGAACGGAGCCAGCAGCGAAGCCTCGGCATAACGCAGGCTCAGCGTCACCAGTATCTGCGCGATCCCGCCAATGAGACCGGTGCCGATCAGCAGGGTCCATTGCCACGCGGTCGGCATTGTCCAGCCCATGCCGATGCTGGCAAAACCGATGACCGTTGTGAGGAGAGTGAAATAGAAGATGATCGCACCGGTATTTTCCGTCTGCGTCAGATGCCGGATCTGGATCATCGATATGGCGGAGAAAAAAGCCGCTGCCAGACCGAACAGACCACCGAGCATGGCAACACCCGAACCGGAGGCGACATCCGAAACATCGAAGGAAAAATGCGGCGACAGGATCAGCACGATGCCGCACAGCCCGAAGACCACCGCCGTCCAGCGATAAATCCTCACGACCTCCTTCAAAAGAAAGACCGCCAGAATGACGGTAAAAAGCGGCGTGGCATAGCTGATGGCCGTCGCATCGGCGAGCGGAATGTAAGCCAGCGCCAGATAGCTGAAGACCATGCCGCCGGTGCCGGAAAAACTCCTCACCAGATGCCCGCCAATGTGGCTGGTCGCAACCTGTTTCCGAAATCCTCCCTGCACGGCCATCCACAGACAGAGCGGCAGCATGGCCACCGCCGACCTGAAAAAAACGACCTGTCCGATGGGTATTTCGCCCCTGAGACCGCTGATGCAGGCGCCCATAAGCACCAGAGCGAGCGCTGCGGAGATTTTGAGGAGAATGCCTTTGCGGGAATCCATGGTTCGTTCCTTCGGACGTCTTCGAACCGTTTCACCACGCGGCGGCGGGATATCAAACCTCAAACCCGTGTCCATAGAAACTTCGTCTGACCCCATCAATCCCGCCTCCATGGTAGCTGTTGCTGATGGACAGGGTGCGGATTCCGCTCCGCTTGCCCGCCGCCGTGGGGACAAAAAAGACGTTGGAAACCAATATGGATCTGGAAAAGATCAAGAAACTGATCGAGTTTGTCGGCTCTTCGCGAGTGTCCGAATTGACCGTGAGCCAGGAGGGAACCACGGTCCGGATCATTCGCGAAAACAATGCCGTTTCACAGCACGCGACATCATCGCAGCCCCGCACCATTCCGGTGGCGGAAGCGGCACCCGACGAGGCACCCCGCGCCGAAGAACAGGCACCGGCATCCGCCACAGCGGCACCGGCGCCCTCCGGCATCGTCGCGGCACCCTCATTCGGTCTTTTCCATCGCGCTCCGAGCCCGGGCTCGGCACCCTTCGCTGAAGCCGGAGACGAGGTTAGGGAAGGGCAGGAACTCTTCATCATCGAAGCGATGAAAGTGTTCAACACCGTGAGAGCCGAACGAAGCGGCAGGATCGCCAGATTCATCGCCAATGACGGCGAAGACGTCGAACTTGGACAGCCAGTGCTGGAGTTCGAATGATGGATGCAACACTTCCAAAGGAAGCAGCCGGGCAAAGGGCATTCGACAGCGTCCTCATCGCCAATCGCGGCGAAATCGCACTCCGCGTGCAGCGCGCCTGCCGTGAATTCGGCCTGAAGACCATCATGGTCTATTCGGAAGCGGACAAGGATGCGGATTATCTGAAGGCGGCCGATACCGCCATCTGCATCGGCCCGGCTTCTCCCGGCCAGAGCTATCTCAACGTGCCGGCTATCCTGCTTGCCATGAAGCTGACGGGCGCCGGTGCAGTTCATCCCGGTTATGGTTTTCTCTCCGAAAGGGCATCGTTTTCGGAAGCGGTTGAGGAAGCGGGTGCGGTTTTCATCGGCCCACGTGCCGACGCCATCCGCACCATGGGCGACAAGATCGCGGCAAAACGGGCGATGATGGAGGCCGGCGTGCCCTGCGTTCCCGGCCCCGATTCCGCCCTGCCGGATGATATGGCGGAGGTTTCGAAAATCGCCACTGAGATCGGCTATCCCGTCATCGTCAAGGCAGCCGGCGGCGGCGGTGGACGTGGCATGCGCGTCGTTCATGATGCCTCCACCCTTCACGACGCCGTTCTCGTTACGCGCGAAGAGGCAAGCCGTGCCTTCGGAACGCCGGAACTCTATATCGAAAAATTCCTCGAACATCCGCGCCATGTCGAAATTCAGGTTCTCTGCGATGGTCAGGGCGGCGGCGTCTGGGTTGGCCTGCGCGATTGCTCGATGCAGCGCCGGCACCAGAAAGTCGTCGAGGAAGGTCCGGCCATCGGCATCCCGTCTGATGTTGCGGCCTTTGTCGGCAATCGCTGCGTTGAAGCGTGCCGCCAGATCGGTTATCGCGGCGTCGGCACCTTCGAGTTTCTCTACGAAAACGGCGAATTCTACTTTATCGAGATGAACACACGTCTGCAGGTCGAACATCCGGTAACGGAAATGACCTCGGGCGTGGATCTGGTGCGCCAGCAGCTTCTCGTCGCTCTCGGCCATCCGCTGGAAATTTCGCAGGAGGACATCGTCTGCGAGGGACACTCGATCGAGTGCCGCATCAATGCCGAAGATCCCTACAGCTTCATTCCCTGCCCCGGTCTGATCACGGCTCTCCACTTGCCGGGCGGCCCCGGCGTGCGGGTCGATACCCATGTAACAGCGGGCTATCGGGTTTCCGCCCATTACGATTCCCTGATCGCCAAGCTCATCGTCCATGCGCCGACGCGCGAGCAGGCGATCATGCGCATGCGCCGCGCGCTTGGCGAAATGCGCATAGAAGGCGTCTCCACCAACCTGCCGCTGCATCGGGAAATATTGGAAGACCCGGCCTTCTCCGAAGGCGGCACTGACATCCATTACCTCGAACACTGGCTTGCAGCGCGGAGTTCAAAATGAAGCGACAGTCTGTTTCGATATCCCGCTACAGCGAGCCTGGCATCATTGCCGATCTTGCCGCTTACCTTGAGCGCAACAACGTATCCGCCATCGAAATAGAGACGCCGGATGGGTCACTGAAGATCGTCGCCATGGCAGGGGGCCAGGCTCCTGCCGCACCGCGCCCTGCCGAGACGGCCAAGGCGCCGGCAAAGACCGGAGACATCCTTGCCCGCGCACCGATTGCCGGCATCTTCACCCCAGCGCATCCGCAGCGCCCCGACCGCCCGATCCAGACAGGAAAATCGGTAGTGAAGGGCGAAATCGTTGCATTCGTGACAGTCGGACCCGTGATCGTTCCGGTGATCGCCGACAAAGCCGGCACCGTCACCGAAGTGGTGGCAGAAGCCGGTGCGCTTGTCGGATATGGCTCCACCCTTCTCAAGACCGAAGCATGATGGTGACGTCAATGAGCAACCTCCCGCTGAAAACGCCCCATCTTTCCCCCGCCCATCTGGGCCTGCCGAAAATCTCGATGATCGGCAACAAGACCTTTCTGATCGAAGCGCCCGGCGAGCTGGACCTGCCTGCACAGCGGCGCATCTGGGCGCTGACACGCGCGCTGAAGGACCGCCCCGATGTGCTGGAACTGATACCCGGCATGACCAACCTCCTGATCGTGCTGCGTGGTACGCCTGAAGATGCCGGGCGTTTGCAGGACGAGCTTCTCGACATCTGGCAACGCACGACCGAACTCGATCTTCTGGGCAAGACCATCGAGGTGCCGACGACCTATGGCGGCGAGCACGCCATCGACCTTGCCGCGATCTGCGATTATTCGGGTCTGCCGGACAAGGAAGTCGTGCGCCTGCACTTCGAGCAGACCTATACGGTTTTCGCCGTCGGCAGCGCGCCGGGCTTTGGTTATCTCGGCGGTCTCGATCCACGCATTTTCATGCCACGCAAGAAAGTCCCGTCGCTGCGCATGCTGAAAGGCATGGTGACGATCGGCGGTATGCAGTCTGGCATCTCGGTCCTGACCGGGCCTAATGGCTGGAATTCGCTGGGTTTCACCGAAATCACCATGTTCGACGCCGCGGCCGAGCAGCCGGCGGTGCTTGCGCCCGGCGACCGGGTTCGTTTCCTTCCTGAAAGGATCGAACTATGATCCATATTCTTGCCTGCGGACCGCTGAACACCGTCCAGGATCTCGGCCGCGCGGGTTACCGCAATATCGGCATCACCGCCACGGGCGCGATGGATCCCATTGCGCTCAGGGTCGGCAATATCCTCGTCGGCAACGGCGAAGACGCCGCCGCGATTGAAATCCAGACCTTCCCTTTCCGCATCGAGTTCGAAGAGGCCCTGACCTTCGCCGTGACCGGCGCAGATTGCGCGGCACGGCTTGATGGTGCGGACCTGCCACCCTACTGGTGCACTCGGGCTGAAAAAGGTCAAATACTCGAGCTTTCGACACCGCTGAAGAATGCCCGTGCCTATCTCTGCCTTCAGGGCGGTATCGACGTTCCGGTGGTGATGGGATCGCGCAGCACCTCGCTTCGCGGTTCCTTTGGCGGCCACGAAGGACGCCATCTCGCCACCGGCGACAGGCTTGCCGTTCTGCTATCCGAGGCCCCAGCGCTGCCCGCAAGCGGTCTTGGCGTCATGCCGCTTGCCGATGCGATGCCGGATATGTTTCCAGTGTCCGACAATGGCGAATTGCTGCTGCGCGCCATTCCAGCCGCCGAGCACGATCTTTTCGGCGAAGGCGCCGAACGTTTCTGGTCGGAGGCCTGGAAAATCACCTCACAGAGCGACCGCACCGGTTACCGGCTTGCCGGAACGCCGATGACACTTTCGGCCCCGGTGGAGCTGCGTTCTTACGGCGTCATTCCCGGGGTGGTTCAGGTGCCGCCAAGCGGCGAGCCGATCATCCAGATGAGCGACGCAAACACGGCCGGCGGTTATCCCAAGATGGCCGGCATCATCGACAGCGATCTGTGGCGGCTCGGACAGGCGCGCATCGGCAGCCGCATCCGCTTCGTGCAGGCAACGGTGCGCGAAGCGCTGGAAGTCGAACAGGCGATCGACGCCTATTTCGCAGATATCCGCAAGACCCTGCCGCTGATTACCGCCGCACTCGGCACGCTCGCAAAACGATAATCCTGAAAAACAAGGAGAGGGAACCATGAAGATCGATGTTAATTCCGATATGGGCGAAGGTTTCGGCGTCTATAAGGTCTGCGACGACGAGAAACTTATGGAAGTCGTCTCTTCGGCAAATATCGCCTGCGGATTCCATGCGGGCGATCCGGAAATGATGGCGCGCATGGTGCGTCTGGCCAAACAGAACGGCGTCGGCGTCGGCGCTCATCCGGGCCTTGCCGACCGTCTCGGCTTTGGCCGCCGCGAAATTCCCGTCGACGCGGAAGAAATGGAACAGCAGGTTCTCTACCAGCTCGGCGCGCTATCGGCGATTGCGAGGGCGCAGGATGTCGCGCTTTCTCACATCAGCTTCCATGCTGCCATGGGCAACATGATCAACCGCGACGCGGCCCTTGCCGAACGGATCATGAAAAAGATCAAAGCGGTCGATCCCAATCTCATCGTCTTTTCGATGCCGGACATGCTGATCGAAAAGGCCGCGCTGGATTGCGGGCTGAAGGTGCTCAACCTCTTCCTCGCCGATCGTGCCTATGATGTAAAAGGTCAGCTCGTGCCGCGCAAGCTGCCCAATTCCGTCATCAAGGAAGAGGGAAAAGTGCGCGCACGCGTGCGCCAGTTTCTGGAAAAAGGCACGGTCACGACGATCGAAGGCGAGATCATCCCCGTTCGCGCCAGATCGATCCTCGTTCACAGCGATACACCCGGTTCGCTGGAGCTTGCTCGCACGGTGCGCAGCGAAGTGGAAGCCTGCGGCGGCAGCGTCGTTCCGGCCCGCGAAGTGGTCGTCTGAGGGCGGCCCGCTTTGCCCTTATCATTGACAATCAAACAATTACGACACCGTGCATCATTTCTGGAGCACGGTGCCGTTACATTTTCAGGTATTGTTCGTCGGCTGGACTGGTGAACCGATCCGGCCGACGAAGCATCAATTCAGCTGGATCACGTGATTGCTGTCGTTCGTCCAGCTCAGCCTCACCCGGTCGCCAGCAGCACTGACGGCATTGGTGAACCCTTCCGTCTGGGTCTGCCGGTAGGCGATCATCGGCTCGCCATTATCAAGCCGCAGATAATAGTGGAGCATGAAGCCGCGATAGACGACCTGCTCCACCCGCGCCATCGTGGAATTGGCGGCGTTTTCATCCGTATCGGCCGCAAGCGGTGAGACCGAGATGGCCTCGGGGCGGACGGTCACGACGACCTTGTCGCCCTGGACCGTACCCATGTCATCCACATCCAGCCGCACCCCGGCACCGGTCACAAGCCGCGCTGCGCGACCATTGCGTTCCTTGACAGTCGCCTCGAAAAAGTTCGAGGCGCCGATGAAACCGGCGACGAAACGTGTCAGCGGCTTCTGGTAGATTTCGCCTGCCGGCGCGATCTGCTCGAGATTACCGTCCCGCATCACGGCGATCTGGTCCGCCATGGTCAGGGCCTCGTCCTGATCATGCGTCACCATGATGGTGGTGAGGCCAAGCCGTTGCTGCAGGCTGCGGATTTCGACCTGCATGCTTTCCCGAAGGCCTTTGTCGAGCGCCCCAAGCGGCTCGTCCAGAAGCAGCATCGAAGGTTCGATCACCAGAGCGCGCGCCAGTGCGACACGCTGCTGCTGGCCGCCGGAAAGCTGCGCCGGCAGCCGGTCGCCGAAGGCGTGCAGCTGAACGAGATCGAGCGCCTGCTTCACACGCCCTTCCCGATCGGCCTTGGAAACGCCCCGCATCTCGAGACCGAAGGCGACGTTTTCGGCAACGGTCATATGGGGAAACAGGGCGTAGTTCTGAAACAGCATGCCGACATTGCGGCGATGAACCGGGGTGCGCGTGGTCGGCTTGCCGCCGACCACGATTTCACCCGAGGTGGGATCGACGAGCCCCGCAATCATGCGAAGGCAGGTCGTTTTCCCGCATCCGCTCGGACCGAGAAGCGCCAGGATTTCCCCTGCCTTGACGGTAAGCGAAACATCATCGACGGCAACGACCTGACCGCTGTAATGCTTGGTCAGTCTTTCCAGGCGGACTTCTACGGATTTCATTTGCGTTCCTCAGCCGTTAAAGGTCTGGTTGTATTTTTCGAGCCACTGCGCGCGGCGCGGAATGATGTATTTCCAGTCCGGCGTGAAGAGGTTCAGCGATTCCATCTTCGCTTCCGGATAGGCAAGGAACTTCGCCGTATCCGCGCCGAACTCGATGCCCTTGACGGAGGGGGCGCTGAGCGTGGCTTCAGACAGCATCTTCTGCACGCCGGGGTCGAGGATGCGGTTGATATAGGCGAGAGCGAGATCGCGGTGCGGCCCGCCCTTGACCAGCGCGATGGAGTTGATGCCGGTGAATGCGCCTTCCTTCGGGAAGGTCATGTCCAGCGGCACGCCCTTTTTGGTGTGTGGATAAACGGCCTTGGAATATTCGATGCCGCCGAAATCCGCCTGGCCCTGCGCAACCATCATCGTCTGCGCTTCCGCATCATAGATGGAAAGGACGTTCGGCTTCAGGTCGGCAAGTTTCGCCCAGCCTGCATCGGTGGCATATTGCGCTTCTTTCAGCGGCTTGCCGGTCGCAAGTGCGGCTGCCACCATCAGCATCAGAACGCTCTGGGTATTCTTCGGCGTATTCAGAAGCATCCGGCGGGCATATTTCTTGTCGAACATCTGTTCGTAACTTTCGAACGGCTTGCCCGTTGTCGGATTGTAGAACAGGCCGGCAATCGAAATTGCAAAACCGACGCCGAAATTGTCTTCGAAAAGATAACGGGAATAGACGTTCTTGAGGTTGGGGATTTCGTCGATCGGCAATTGCTCGATCAGGCCTTCCTCCTTGGCCTGGGGAACGCCGACATCGTCCATCGACATCACGCTATATTGCGGATTTTCGCGGGTGGCGCGCAGCGTGGCGATATTGGCAAGCGTTGCGCCTTCAGTCGTCAGGACCCGGCACTTATATTCCTTTTCGAAGGCCGGGATCACTTCCTTCTTGATCAGCCCGCCCTGCGCCGAATTATAGACGCCGACATACATGGTGCGGTCCTGCGCGGAAGCCGCGGTATAAAAATAGGGTGTGGCGAGCGCGCCTGCGGTGACTGTGAGGAAACTGCGCCGTTTCATGATGATGGTCTTGTCTGTCATTTCCGGTACCCCTCTTGTTGTTGATTTACATTGCCATTGCCCGGCGCAGCCCAACCAGCCTGTCGAGAACGAGCACGACGGTAACCGCCAGAACGATGATGATGGTGGACATGGTCGCGACCGAAGGATCAAAGACCGTACCAATCTGGCGATAGAGAACGATGGGCACGGGCAGGTTCGCGGAATCGGCCAGCCACATCGAAACGGGATAATTGTCGAAAGAAACCATGAAGCAGAAGATCGAGCCGGAGGCGACACCGGGCGCGATCTGCGGAAAGATCACCCGCGTGAAGGTTTTCCAGCGGGTGGCGCCAAGCGTGCGCGCCGCTTCCTCGAGGCTGACATTGACGAGCTGGAGGCTGGTCAACACCGTGCGGATCACATAGGGCGACGTCACGACGGTGTGGGCGATGAGAAGCTTCAGCTTGGTATCCATCCAGCCATAGCCGGAAAAGAGCTGCAGCAGCGCAAGGCCGGTCACCAGCACGGGAAAGATCAGCGGCGAAAGCAGTAGCCCCTTCATCAGCGAGCGGCCGATGAATTTACCCCGGGAGAGCGCGAAGGCTGCGGGAACGCCAAGTGCCAGCGACAGAATGGTGGTCGCCACCGCAAGCGCCGCACTGAAGGTGAGGCCGGCGGTGAATTCCTCGTTCTGCATTACCGCCGCATACCAGCGGAAGGTGAAACCCTGCGGCGGGAAGGTGACGAAATAGCTGTCGGAAAACGAGATGGCGACGACAAGGACGATCGGAGCCAAAATGAAGACCATCATGGCAGCGGTGATCGCATAAAGTACGATGGCGGGTGTGCCGGTCAGCTTGTTGTTCATGATGCACTTGCCTTGATACGACGCCCGCCGAGCAGCCTCATCGAGACGGCGTTGATCAGAATGACGATGAAGACGAGGATGGTGGCGATGGTGGCGCCGAACGGCCAGTCATAGACCGCGAGAACCTGCTGTTCGACCATGTTGCCGAGCATTTGCGAGCCGGGACCGCCGATCAAAGCAGGAATGACATAGGATGCGGAGGCGAGTGAGAACACCAGCGTGAAACCCGCCACGAGGCCGGGAAGGCTGAGCGGGAAAGTGATCCGCAGGAAAACTTTCCACGCTGGCGCGCCGAGCGTGCGCGCGGCCTGCTGCAGATTGGGATCGATCTTGCCAAGCGCGGACGACAGCGGCAGCACCATCATCGGGAAGAAGATGTGCAGAGAGCCGATGATGACGGCGGCGTCCGAAAAAAGCAGCGTCAACGGGCTATCTATGATGCCCAGATTCATCAGGATGTAGTTCAAGAGACCGGTCGGACCATTGCCCAGAATGAGCTGCCAGCCGTAAGCGCGAACCACGACGCTGACGGCCAGCGGTGCGATGACGATCAGCGTGATGATGCGGGTCGTGACGATATTGCCGCGCACGAGAACGGTCGCGACCGGATAGGCGAGTATAGCCGCGAGAGCCGAAGTGATCAGGCTGATGCGGATCGTCGCCCAGAGCACTTTCTGGTAAAGATCGACCTCGAAAAACCTCACATAGTGTGCAAGCGTGAAGGGGGCACCGATCAACCCTTGCGAATTCTGCGTCATGACGCTGAAGGTCATCAGCCGAATTGCCGGCCAGAAGAAAAAGATCGTGAGAAAGATCAGAAGCGGCAGGATGAGTATGCCGGGCGAAAACAGCCGGCGCTCGATGGCTTTCCAGCCGGAAACTCCACGGCGTGGCGGGGCATGTGGTTCCATGATCGCAATATCCGACATCTATACTCCCGTCGCGTTGAATACGGCACGAGGCATCGCGTTGAGCCGAACGAAATCGTCCAGGCCCTATGACTAGAATTTGCTGGTGTGCTCCCTGTCGAGGTATCCGGTCTTTTGCCGGCCCCTGTCGCATGTTTCTGCATTTTCGCGCCGGTTACCTCTTTGGGTAATATTGTCCGATGCGTCGTTCCCTTGTTGTTGTCAGGAGCTTAGGGGCTAAGCCGACGCGCTGCATAATAGTTTATTGCTCTTAGGTCATCGCATACGAGTATGGACCTGCGCCCTCTCAGAGCGATGCATCAAAATCCCGTATGACCTCACATCGAAGTCGTATTGGGGAAACGGCGGAAATTTCCCGTAACCTCTTTGTCATGCACTGGCACCACGAAGATGCCTGCCTTCACCGTTACAATCGGAAATGATCCATGCCCGCTATCGCCCAACGCCTCAACAACGTCACCGTTTCAGCCTCGCTTGCCATGACCCAGAAAGCCCGCGACCTCGCGGCTCAGGGCATCAAGGTCATCAGCCTGTCGTCCGGCGAGCCGGATTTCCCGACCCCTGCCCACGCGGTTGAAGCGGCGCACGCGGCCGCCCTTGCCGGCGATACGAAATATCCGCCCGCCGACGGAACGCCTGCCCTGCGCGCCGCCATCCAGCGGAAGTTCAAGCGTGATAACAATCTCGACTACGATCCAAGCCAGATTCTGGTGGCGGGCGGCGGCAAGCAGATCATCTTCAACGCCATCATGGCCACCTGCGACCCAGGCGACGAAGTCGTCATCCCCGCGCCGTCCTGGATCAGCTATGCCGATATCGTCAAGTTTTCGGGCGCCGTGCCGGTGCCGGTGGTTTGCCCCGAAAATAACGGTTTCCGCCTGCGGGCCGAAGATCTCGAAGCCGCCATCACCCCGAAAACCAAATGGCTGCTTTTCAACTTCCCAAACAACCCCACCGGCGCCGCCTGCTCGCGAGCGGAAATGAAAGAGATCGCCGAAGTCATGCTGCGGCATCCGCATGTCTGGATCATGACTGACGATATGTATGAGCATCTGATCTATGACGACTTCGAATTCTGCACCATCGCCGAAGTCGAACCGCGGCTCTATGATCGGGTTCTGACCGTCAACGGCGCATCGAAAGCCTATGCCATGACCGGCTGGCGTCTCGGCTTCTGCGGCGGCCCGAAGGACCTCATCAAGGCCATCAGCAACGTCAACACCCAGAACAGCGGTGGTGTCGCAACCATCGTACAGGCTGCCGCCGTCGCGGTTCTCGACGGTCCGCAGGATCTGCTGAAGGAACGCGCCGATATCTACAAGACGCGCCGCGACTTCGTGCTCGGCAAGCTCGCCGAGATCGACGGCATCCGCTGCCACAAGCCCGAAGGCGCCTTCTACATCTTCCCGAACATTGGGGCGCTGATCGGCAAGACGACGAAGGGCGGCACGAAGATCGAGAACGACACCGATTTCGTCATGGCGCTTCTCGCCGAACATCACGTTGCGACTGTGCAGGGTGCGGCCTATGGCTTGAGCCCCTTCTTCCGGCTTTCTTATGCCACCAGCATGGAGAACCTGGCCGAAGGCTGCGCCCGCATCGCCGAATTCTGCAATGGAATGAAATAGGGAGAGCAGCATGTTGGGAGGAAGTGGCCGTGTCATCATGGTTTCCGGCGCATCGCGAGGCCTTGGCCTTGCGATCGCCAAGAGGCTTCACGAAGCCGGTTTCACCGTCGCGGCGGGAGCGCGAAATCCGGCCGCTGTTGCGGTAAAGGACCGGCTTTCGGCTGATCGATACGATGCGGAAGAGGCGGGCTCGGCCGAGGCCTGGGTTGAAGCCGTCGCAACAAGATATGGCCGGATCGACGGTCTGGTAAATTGCGCCGGCATCAACCCGAAGGTCCGGGTCATGGATGCGGGCGAAGAAAGCCTCGACCAGATGTGGCGCATCAACGTCAAGGGGCCCCTGAGGGTAACACGCGCCGCCATTCCCCATCTCGTCAAGTCCGGAAAGGGCAGGGTCATAAATGTCGCCTCGCTGGCGGGACGCCGCGTTGGCTCCAATGTCGGTTATGCAATGACGAAATTCGCCGTCGTCGCCCTCACCCACGGCATCCGCCAGGAATTATGGGACAGCGGCGTGCGCGCTACCGCCCTCTGCCCAGGTTACATCGCGACCGACATGACAGCAGGCGAAACGGAAGTCAGCCGCGAGGATATGACCCAGCCGGAGGATCTCGCTGAAATGGTGGAAACCCTGCTTTGCCTGCCGAACAACCTTTCGGTGGCCGAATTGCTGGTGAATTGCCGCAAGGAATCAATGCTTTAATCTTTTCTGCGCGCGGTACAGAATGACTGTGCCGCGCGTAGTTTAAAACCGGCCTGACCCTTTTATTTCAGGGTCTCCGCCAGTTGCAGCAATATCTCCTTGACGGCCAGCGCAGGCTCGGAGAGCGGCGTATTGTCCGATACGCAGAAGGACAGCGTTTCCTCGATCATCGGGCTGGCGATCTGCCTGACGACGATTTCCTCATTGGATTCCGCCACGATACGGTCGGCGATGGCCTTGGGCGTTATGGTCGCGCCAAGCCCGGCATCCACGCCGCGCGCGATGGTTCTTACCGATTCCAGCTCCGCCATGACGATCAGATCCTTGCGGCTGCGGGTGAAAGCGAGATTGATGGCACGGCGTACGAAATTATAGGTCGGCGGCAGAAGGAAGGGCAGAAACGCCAGATCCGCCACCGTGATCGGCGCGTCGCCCGGTTCCACGCCGAAGCTGCGATGCACGACCAGCACGAATTCCTCACGCAACAGCGGCGTGAACTTGACGCCCCTGATCGGCCCGGTGCCGTGAATCAAGCCCATTTCCAGACGACCATTCATGATCATCTGGCTATAGGGCTGGCTGACGCTTTCCGTGATGTGCAGCAGAATGCCGGGATGAAGCCGCTTGGTTTCTTCCATCAGACGCAGCGAGAGCGTCGCGGCGCTGCTGAAAGGCGCAAGCCCCACCGATACCTTGCCGGAAAGCACCGCGCCCGCTTCCAGAGCCTCCGCCTGCGCCTGCTCCATCTGTCGCAGAATGACCTGCGCATGCCTGTAGACGACCTTGCCGGCATCGGTCATGACCACGCCCTGCTGGCTTCGGGTCAGCAGTTTCTGGCGGAAATGCTCCTCGATACTCGCCAGTTGCTGGCTAAGCGCCGGCTGGGCAATATGCAGCACATCGGCCGCCCTGGTTATGCTACCCATGTCGACAATCGTGATAAACGATTTCAGGCGCCTGATATCCATCTGCTGTTGATCATCCCATTACTGCTTGCAGGAATAAGATGCTCAATTTGCAGACAAAGTCCATCTTCCATTTCCCCGCCGGCCCCAACAGCGCCGATGGCGAAGGCGTCCAATCAGGCCGCCCTGAGAGAACCCCGATGGACACCCGTTCCCTGACCGAGTTCGAACTGGCCGAGCAGCCGGTTCAGCGCATCGACCTCCGTTGCAAGCGTGTGGCTAGCGGCAGTCATCTCCTCGACCATTGCCGCATTTTTCTGCGTGTCCTGATCCATCTGGTTGACGGCAACGTTGATCTGCTGGAGGCCGGACGACTGTTCCTGCGCGGATTCCACGATCGCGGCGACGTGCTGGTTGATCTCCTGCACTTCGGCAACGATGACATCGAGCGCCTTGCCGGTGTCGCCGACAAGATTCACGCCCTCTTCGACCTGCTGGTTCGACTTTGTGATCAGTGACTTGATTTCCTTCGCCGCGGCGGCGGAGCGTTGGGCAAGCTCACGCACTTCCTGCGCCACCACGGCAAAACCCTTGCCCGCCTCTCCGGCACGCGCCGCTTCCACCCCGGCATTCAACGCCAGCAAATTCGTCTGGAAGGCGATCTCGTCGATCACGCCTATGATGCTGGAAATCTCGTTTGACGATTTCTCTATCCGCTCCATCGCCAGCACGGCCTGCCGTACGACCTCACCCGACCGTTCCGCGCCGATGCGCGTGCGGGAAACGAGCCGGCCCGCCTCATGTGCACGGTTCGCGGCGTCCTTTACCGTGATCGTGATCTCCTCAAGGGCGGCAGCGGTTTCTTCAACGGCCGCCGCCTGCTGCTCCGTTCGCCGCGCCAGATCATCGGACGCCGCCTTGATTTCATTGGCGCCGGCATCGATGCCAGAGGCATTTTCCGATACCCGCAGAAGCGCGTCCTGCAATTTCCCGGCCGAGCCGTTGAAGTCGCTCCGCACCGCATCGAGCTGCTCGACAAAGGGATCGTCTATTCGACAGGACACATCGCCGTCGGCGAGCTTTGCCAGCGCATAGGCCAGGCTGTCGACGGCAAAGCGGATGCTGCTCGCCTCATCGGCGGCCCTGCGTTCCCGGACCGTGCGCTCTTCTTCGCCAAGCGCGCGGTTGCTCTCCGCCTGCTGTTCCAGCGAGGCCTTTTGTCGATTGTTTTCGCGCAGAACGTCAAGCGAGCGGGCAAGATCGCCGATCTCGTCCCTTGTCTCGATATCCTTCAGTGTCAGCTGAAGATTTCCCTGCGCAATCTGGGCGGTCTCATCGATGATGTTGGCGATGCGCCCGATGAACCGCCGCGCGATGAACCATCCCGCCAGCGCCAGCAGCACGGTGGCCGTCACGATCGTCACAGCGGCGTCACGCATCATGGCATGCAGCTGCGCAAGCACTGTTTCTTCCGGCACCGAGATGATTGCGTACCATTTCATGTCCTGGGTAAGCATGACGGGCAAGGCGATGGCGAAGGACTTCGTTCCGTCCTGTGTGGTAATCTCCCGCTCCGCACCGGGATTTGCAATCAGCTGATCCCAGCCAGCGGTCTGCGCACCGCCATCCGCAAGGCTTTTTCCCATGATCGCCGCATCCGGGTGGCTGATGATCTTGCCGCCGCCGCTGACGAGACTGACGAAACCCGTTCCCATGGGCCGCACGGTCGAAAGCGCCTTGCCTGTTTCATCAAGCGACAGGTCGAGGCCAGCAACGCCCAGAGGTTTGCCATCGACCATAACCGGCTTGGCGATCGAGGTGATCAGAACCTCCTTGCCGTCGATTGCATAAGAATAGGGTTCGATGACGACCGTTTTCTTCAGGGTAAAGGGCCATTGATAATAATCGCCCGGGCCTGCGGTGGCATAGTCGGTCAAAGCGGTATTGCTTATTTTGCCGCCGCTGCGCACCCAATAGGGTATGTACCGGCCTGTCGCGTCATGGCCTTCCCTGTTAGCGAAATCCGCGTCCTTACCGTCAAACGCATTGGGCTCCCATCCGGTCCAGAGGCCAAGGATATCGGGGTTATTGACCAGCATCTGGTGAATGATCTGATCGGCCTTGCCCCGGTCGGCATCACCTGACTGTTTCATCGATTCCAGAACCGAGGCGAGGCTGTTGACGATGTGAATGGTACCGCCGATATTCTTTTCGGTCACTAGCGCTTCGGCATGGGCGATCTGCCGCATACGCTCGAGATTGTTGGCCCTGGTATCCTCCATGGACCGATAAAACAGCACGGCCGAAGCCGCGATCGTCGCAAAGACACCACATGCGGCAACCGCAAAAATATTCCGGCCCGTTGTCGATTTAAAAAGCATGTCCCATCCCTCAAAACTATGCTGCGACGGTAGCGGGAGTTACGGGTGCGTGCGCAACTGTTGGCGACCGGGCTGGAGAGTGAGCTTAAGAAGTTAAGCTTAAGATTTACTTTCAATTCTATTTTTCATGCGCAATTAAAAAACATCAATACTTTATAAAGTTGCAATACTGAAGTATATACAAACTATTACGCGATATTTTATCCCCTGCACAGATACTTCTCTGCGCAGGGGCTCTGCTTGATGCAGCGCGGGATTGCGCTCTGCCGAAGCCGGAGACTATTGCGGTAACCTCAAGGCGCTCCAGAAGCCACGCAACTGTGCGGTCAATTCTGCATAGAGACGATAGCGCCGCCCATAGTGCGAGACTTGCGCAGCATCCGGCTGATAAGCATTCGCAACCCGTGTCATCGCCGCAACCGCCTCCTCATAATCAGGATAAAGCCTAATCGCCACGGCCGCGCCAATGGCCGCGCCGAGTGCGCCCGTCTCGCGCGCCTCCGCGACACGCAGCGGAATTTCCAGAACATCAGCCATGATCTGCGGCCAATGCTGGCTGCGGGAACCGCCGCCGGACATCACGGCGGTTTCCACCGGCAATCCCGCTTCGCGCAGGACACTGATATGGCGGCGATGTTCGAAACACACGCCTTCGAACAGGGCACGCAACATATGGCCCTCACCATGCCATCCGGCGAGGCCATAAAAGCCGCCCCGAAATTCCGCACCCAGCCTCGATCCGAAAATGAACGGATGGAAGAACGGATCGTCAGCGCGCGGCGTGACGGAGCCGACCAGTTCGTTGCAGCGCTCGAAGGCATGGTCGCCATGGTCGCCGCGAACACGATGCACGTACCATTCGAGATTGGCGGCGGAAGTGGCGCTGGATTCGATATTGACATAGCGGTCACGGCCAAAGGTCGTGACCATAAAGACATCGGGGCTGATGACCGGCTTGTCTGCGAAAACCTGATTGATGCTCCAGGTGCCAGCGATGATGGAAGCTTCCCCGGCATTGATGACGCCCGACCCCATGGCGCTGGAGACCACATCGAAGAAGCCGCCGATGACGGGTGTGCCTTCGGAAAGCCCCGTCATAGCCGCGGCCTCGCCCGTCACATGGCCGACGATGTCGGCCGATTCCACGAGACGGGGGAAAAACGCGAACGCGTCCTCAAGATCGTAAAGTGACAGAAGCTCGCGGTCGAGCCGCGCTTCCGGCAAGGCCAGCAGCCCCGCGCCGCTGAGGTCGGAAATATCATTGGCAAGGCAACCCGTCAGGCGGAAATTGACGAAATCCTTGCAGAACAGGACCGTGCCGATCTGCCCGTATAGATTGGGCGCATGCCGTTTGACCCAGGCAAGCAGGCTGGGTGTTTGCGCAGGCCATGGCCGCTGCAGGCAACGAGCCTGCAACTGCGCTCCGCTTTTCCGGTCAAGCTCGGCCGCCACATCGGCGGCGCGGCTGTCGAGCGACTGGATGCCGATCAGGGGCTGCTGGTTCTTGTCCAGGAGGTAAAGACCATTGCCGTGGCCGGCGCAGCCCACCGCCAGGATGCTGGAGGGATCGACAGAGGATTTTACCAGAAGCTGGCGGATCGCCTCGCAGCCGTTCCGCCATAATTCCTCGAGATCGCGCTCGACATAGCCGGGCTGGGGGAACGTCGAATGTCCATCGATGGCGTGTTGCGCGATCTGCCGGCCCGCCGTGTCGAACAGCACGGCCTTGATGACCGTGTTGCCGACATCGAGACCCAATATGTAATTTTTGTCAGCCACGATTATAGATATCCCATGCTTCCTCACCACCTGCACCCTGATGGATGATGGCCATCAACGCCGCAACGACGGCCTTGGGATTGTCGTGCTGATAGATATTGCGCCCATAGACCATGCCGTTCGCGCCTTCGGCCACCAGAGTCGCCGATTTTGCCAGTACATTGCGCAAGTCCTCACGCCCCCCGCCCCGCACCAGCACCGGGCACCGCGCGGCTTCGATCACCTTGTGAAAATCGCGCGGATCGCTGGTCGGATCGGCCTTGATGATATCGGCTCCCATTTCCGAGGCAAGACGCACCAGCGTGACGATCTTTTCCGCATCGCCATCCACCTGATAACCGCCCCTGATATCATTGGGCAGCATCACCAGCGGCTCGATCATCAGCGGCATGCCGAAACGATGGCAATCTGCCCGCACGCGGCTGATGTTTTCGACGCACTGACGAAACAGGTCCGGCTCGTCCGGCAGCATGAACAGGTTCACGACGACGCAGGCGGCATCCATTTCCAGCGCACCGATGATCGGATCATGATGGTTCTGTAGCTGCGACCACATCGTTCTGTGGCGCGTGGAATTATAGGGATTGCCCATGTCGATACGCATGACGAGGGCCGGCTTGTCGCGCTCCGACCGCTGCTGCAGCAGATCGGCCTGCCCATAGGCCATCTGGATAGCATCGGGACCGGCCTCGACCAGCCTGCCCACGGTCTGCGCCATATCCTCCAGCCCGACAAGGAAGCTCGGCTCGTTGCAAACCCCGTGATCGATGGCCACATCGAGGCAGCCGCCATTGCGAAACAGCCGGTTCATGCGCGCCTTTTTCGAAATCCGCATCATCATGCATTCTCCTTGCATCTGTGTTGAAGCATTGCCGGCGTGACGCCGTAAAAAGTCTCCAGCTCATGGGTAAGCCGCTGCCGTTCCGCTGCCGCCTGGGTGGTCGGCCAGCCCAGCTCGCGTGCCGCGACGTTCAAGATCGCGTCGATCAGTTCGGCATCGACGACGCCGGTGATGGCGAGCGTCGTACGCCGCAACACGAGATCGGTCAGGTGTCGCACGTGTTCACAGCGGATCAGCCAGATCACCTCCGCGGCCGTTATCGGCGATTTTTCTGAAAGCGGTGCATCATCTGCGCGGTCCCGGCAAAAGCCCATCAGATCGAAGGCGCGGGAGCCGTAAGCCAGAGCCAGATGCTCCGCCCGGTCTCCGGCGATCGAGAACTCCTCCGACAGCAAGGCCGGTAGGCTGCCTGCGCCGGTGGGAAAATTCCTGCCGCCGCCGATCGGGCGATCCATGGTGCCGGTCAGTCGTCTGCGTCCAAGAAAGGCCAGAACCTCGTCGGTCACCTGCTCACCAAAGGCTCTGAAGGTGGTCCACTTGCCGCCGATCATGCAGAGCTGTGGCGGATCGCCCGCAACGCGGTGGATGAAATGGCTGCGGGATATTTTTCCGGTAAAGGCGGCATCGCTGCGCGGCAGCGGGCGTATGCCGCTGAAACTGAAGACGATGTCGGAATGGTCGATGTCAATCTGCGGAAAGACCTGCCGGATCGCGTCCAGAATATAGTCCCGCTCCTCGGGCTCGCAGCGCACCCGTTCGGGACGATCCACCTTGATGTCGGTCGAGCCAGCGAGAACCCGGCCGAGATAGGGAAAGAGGATACAAACGCGATTATCGGCATTCTCGAAAAAGATCATATGGCCGTTCAGGGCGTTGAGAAGCGCGTCGTTGGCGATGATCAGATGTGATCCCTTGGTTCCGGAGACGGTCGGTTTTGCTTTCTCCGCCACTGGCCCGGCGGTCAGCGTGCCAATCGTCTCGTCGATCCATGCGCCGGTCGCATTGACGATGATCCTTGGGCGGATGGGTAGGGTTTCATCCGCGCCCTCCACCCGAAGACGGTACTCATCGTCAAGACGGACAAGTTCGGCATAGTTGAGCGCAATGCTTTGCGGCGCATCGGTACGGGTGTCGATCAGAAGCTCCAGCGCAAGCCGTTCGGGCTGGCTTATCCACGCATCGTAGTAAGTGGCGGAGTATCTGATTTCCGGCGTCAGATCCGGCCAATGCTGCAAAGTCCCGGGGGCGCCTCGAAACGCGTGACGGGGCAGAATACGGTTTTTTCGGGTGACAAAATCATAGAGCATGAGACCCGCCTTGATGGCGAGAGCGCCCCGGCTTGCGGGTTTTCCGCCTGAGCCGGCAAAGGTTGCTGCCGCGTTGAAAAGGCCGCTGAAAGTCGAGAAAATCGGGATCGTGGTCGGCAGCGGACGAACCATATGCGGGGCGAGTCTCAGAAGTGCGTCCCGCTCCCGCAAAGACTCTGCCACGAGGCTGAATTCACCATTTTCGAGATAACGCAGGCCGCCATGGATCATGCGCGAGGGTGCGGCGCTGCAGCCTGAGGAGAAATCGTTGCGCTCGACCAGCAGCACCCGCAGCCCCTGCAAGGCGAGATCGCGATAGGCGGCAATTCCGTTGATGCCGCCGCCGATAACGACGGCATCAAAATCACCATCGTGCCGGATGCGGCGCAGAGCGTCCTCGCGAAAACTGGGCATAGAAATACCGTTCGCTGGCTGATGACCAGCGTCCCAATGTTGTTGACCGTTTAAAGCGACGTGAGAGACGGGACGAAAATGATGCGCTGTTCGCCTGAAGTCCCGTCTCAGCTTACATAATCAGGTATCGAGCCCCACAAGATGCTCCGCGACGCCGGCGCTGATGAGCGCCAGTTCACTCTCCGTGAGGCGAAGACGCGCCGCGGCGGCGTTTTCAACCGCCTGAGCCGGATCACGCGCGCCACACAGCGAAAATGTTATGCCGGGCTGCGCAATCGTCCAGGCAATCACCACCTGCGCGACCGAAGCCTCATGGGTGGCCGCCACCGGTTCCAGCACCCCCATCAACCGCGCGATTTTCTGGCGGTTCGCCTGGCTGAAGCGCGGATTTCCGTGACGCTGGTCGTCTTCCGCAAAAACCCGCTCCGGCCCGACCTTGCCCGAGAGGAGACCGAGCGCCAAGGACGAATAGCTGAGAACCGAGACGGCGTTCTCCAGGCAAAGCGGCAGCAGCGTCGTCTCGATACCGCGCTTCACCATGGAATATTCTTCCTGAATGGCATCCAGCGCGCCGGTTGCGATATAGGCTTCGAGATCGTCCTGCGAGACGTTGCTTGCCCCGATGGAACGGATCTTTCCCTCCTCCTTCAGCCGCACCAAAGCCCCGACCGTCTCGGCAATCGGTGTCGTGGCGTCCTGCCAATGGGTGACGTAATGGTCGATATAGTCGGTTCCGAGCCGTTTCAGGCTCTCTTCGACCTCGTGCCTTATGGATGCTGCACCGAGATAACGGTGAACCGGCTTGCCATCCTGATGGAAGAAATAAGAGCCCTCATTCACATGCCAGACAAGCCCGCATTTGGTGACCAGCACAACCTTGTCGCGCCTGCCGGCAATTGCCTTGCCAACGATGGTTTCTGCAAGCCCCATGCCATAGGCCGGCGCGGTGTCGATGAGGGAAATGCCCGCATCGATGGAGGCCTGGATAGCGGCGATGGACTGCCGTTCGTCGGTGCCGCCCCACATCCAGCCGCCGATGGCCCAGGTGCCAAGCCCCACGGCGGATGCGCTGATGGCGCTGCCGCCGATCGTCCGGGTCAATATTGAATTGTCCGTCACGAGGTTTCCCCTTCTTCATGATCCAGTAAATAGCCGGCTATCGCCTCGTCGACGACGAGCGAGGTCAGATAGCGGCCGGCAAGCGTGGCAGCCACCGGGCCGGCCTTGATTGCGCCCGCCGCCACGCCGATGATATTCGGACACCGGGCAAGCTGCCCGGGGTCCAGCGCCACGACGCGCGAGTTGAGATCGATCCGCGCCAGCTGACCGTCCGCCATGGTGAGGTGGGCGAGAAACTCCCCGGCGATGCCCGCATCCACCAGCGCCTGCCCGCCGCGGGCGGCATCCGGCAGAAGATCGTAATAACCGGAACCCGGCGCTTCCACCGACCCGATGCCGACCAGCGCCACCTGCGCCTGACGCGCCAGATCGAAGACCTCGCGGATCGATGCGACATTCATCAGCAGATCGCGCTGCTCCTCATCCTCGGCAAACAGCGGCGCATGCACGAGCGAGGCGCTGCCGCCGAGCTTCTCCGCCAGCTGCGTGGCGAGATGATTGACATCCGTATAGTGCTTGCCCTGCACGCCGCCCGTCAAAGGCACCACCCGCACATCGAAACGACGCTCCGCCTGCAGATTGTCGACAACCGCGCTCACCGCCTTGCCGCCCGTAATCGCGATCACGTCACCGTCACGGATCGTCTCCAGCAAGTGGTTGGCGGCCACCCGACCCACCATCTGCAAGGCGGTTTCCGGATTATCGGATACCGTCGGTGTGACCACAGACTGCCTGAGGCCGAAACGACGGGTGATCTCGCTTTCGAGATCCACCAACCGCTGATAGGGGCTGGCAATGGTGATTTTCACCATGCCCGCCTTGCGGCCGGCCGCAATCATGCGGTTCACCTTGGTATGGGAAAGATTGAGCCGCTCGGCGATCTCCGACTGCTTCACCCCCTCGATGAAATGCAGCACCAGGACGGAATACATCTGTCTCTGTTGATCGAAATCGTCCTTGATATCCAGCATGATCGTCTTTCTCCAGTTACCCATGGGCGTTCAATGGGCGCTCAGCGGCGACGCCTGACCAGATAGTGGTCGAACAGAACCGCAGTCAGCAATATGCTTCCCCTGATGATGTCCTGCCAGTAGACAGACACATTGAGCAAGGCAAGCGAACTGGAAACGACCGAGAGAAGGATCGCCCCAAGGATTGCACCGAGAATGGTGCCCGAGCCGCCCGAAAGGCTCGCGCCGCCGATAACCGCCGCCGCAATAACGTTGAGTTCCATGCCGACGCCGAAGCTCGGCTGGGCAGAACCGAAGCGGGCCATATAGATAACGCCTGCAACACCGCACAGCATCGAACAAAGCGTGGTGGTGGCAAACACGACCCGGCCGACGCGGATGCCGGAATAGGCTGCGGCCTTGGGATTGCTGCCGGTATAGAACACCTTGCGGAAGGCGGTCGTGCGCCGCAGCAGCAGATCGAAAGAGACGACCACCACCGCAAATATGATCAGCACCAGCGGAATGCCGCCAATCACACCCTGGCCGATGAACTTGAATTCGGGCGGCAGGGAATAGAGCCCGAGCGGCCGCCCGCCCGTTGCCAGCAGGCAAACACCGCGCGCAATCACCATGACGCCCAGCGATACGATGAAATGATGCAGGCCGATGACCGTGGTCAGGAATCCCATGGCCATGCCGACCAATGTCGTCAGGCAGATCGCCAGCCCCGCCGCCACCCAGGGATCGACACCGTTAAGGAACAGCCAGCCGGCCGCTACCATCGCCAGTGCGGTGACGGAGCCGACCGAAAGATCGATGCCGCCCGAGATCAACAGGATCGTCATGCCAACCACGACGATGCTTTCAATGGCGAAGACCATGGCCATGGCCCGCAGATTGTCCACGGTCAGGAAATAGGGAGATATGAAGGACATCACTGCAAAAAGCGCAAGGATGATGACGATCAGCCCGGTTTCCCGCGCCTTGAGCGCCGGCTCCCACCAGGCGGTGCGGCGAACCGCCGTTTCGGCAAGGCTTGAAGGTGTTTCCGATGTTGCCATTTTCCCGCTCCCTCAGGCCCTTTCCGGGCTATGCACAATATTGATCGATGCAAGCTGCATGATCTTTTCCTCCGTCATGTCTTCGCCCTCGACCTCACCCGTGATCCGTCCCTCGCGCACCACCAGCACGCGATCGCTGACGCCGATAAGTTCCGGCAGTTCCGAAGAAATGACGACCACGCCGACCCCCTCACGCGCCAGTTCCCGGATCTGGCGGTGGATTTCCGCCTTCGCGCCCACATCCACCCCGCGTGTCGGCTCATCCAGAAAGATGACCTCCGGCTCTACCGACAGCATCTTCGCCAGCGCTACCTTCTGCTGGTTGCCGCCGCTCAAGGTCGACACCGCATCGCCAACACTGTTCGCCCGCAATTTCAGCCGACGTCCCAGCTCATCGGCCCGCTTCATCTCCTTGCGCCGTTCGATGAAGCCCATGCCGTTCGATACCCTGCCGATATCGAGCGCGGAGACATTCGAGGCGATGGACATATTGAGGAACAGCCCGTCCCCCTTGCGGTCCTCGGACAGATAGACCAGCCCCTCGCGGATGCTGTCACGGTAGTCTTTCAGCCTCAGCGGCCGGCCGCGCAGCGTTACCTCGCCTCTCGGCTTCCCCTCCAGCCGGCAGACCGCCCGGGCGATCTCGCTTCTTCCCGCACCGATCAGCCCTGCCAATCCCAGGATTTCGCCCCGACGCAGATCGAAATTGACATCGAAAACGCGCTTTCCTTCATTCAAGCCCCGAACCGAAAGAATGACGTCATCGGACTTCTCGTCGTCCGAAAGCTTTGGCGGGTAGAGCTTGTCGAGCACCCGTCCGACCATGCTGTTGACGACCTCCTCGGGCGAAATGTCGGCAATATTCTCCGTCCTGATATGGCAGCCGTCGCGCATGACGGTGATGCGGTCGCAATGGTCGAAAATCTCCGCCATGCGATGCGAGATATAGATGATGGCAATGCCCCGTTCCGCTAGCCGGTGCATGATCCTGAATAGCGTCTGGGCTTCGGTCTCGGTCAAAGCCGCCGTCGGTTCGTCAAGGATCAGGATGCGGCAATCCAGCGTCAGCGCCTTGGCGATCTCAACGATCTGCTGTTGCGAAATCGAAAGGTCGCCGGCGCGGCGGGTGGGATCGATATCGCCGATTTCCCGTAGCACGATTGCCGCCTGCCTTTCGAGGTCGCGATAGTTCATGAACCAGGAACGGCTTTGGCCGGTCTGCGACATGAACATGTTTTCGGCGACCGAAATCTCCGGACAGAGCGCGATCTCCTGATGCACGAAGCCGATGCCAAGCCGGTTCGCCGCATTGGGCGAGGATATCTTGACCGGTTTGCCATCCAGCAGAATTTCCCCACCATCCGGCTGCAGAATGCCGTCGATGATATGCATCAGCGTCGATTTGCCGGCGCCGTTTTCACCCGCCAGTGCGTGGATTTCGCCACGCCGCAGCTCAAATGCCGCATTGCGCAGCGCCCGCACGGGGCCGAACGCCTTTTGAATATTCGTCATGCTGAGGATGACCTCACCCATAACGCCCTCCCGAACCTGCTTCCCTTATGGCCGGCGAGGCACAAACCTCGCCGGGTCCAGAGCGACGCGTCAGCGCCCCTTCATATAGTCGTTGAGATCGAAGGAAGCGGCGTTCGCCTTGGTGATGACGGCGAAACCATTGTCCATCGAAGGAACCTGCATCGGGTTGAAGCCGGAAACCTTGTAGTCGTTGAACGGGTCGATCAGGTCCGAATGGGCGCCGAGAAAGGTATTCATGAAACCCATGAAACCCTGAACGCCCTGATTGGGATTGATGGACATGTAGATATTGCCCTGCTTGATATGTTCCAGCGTTGCAGGCGTGATATCCGCATGCAGGATCAGGACCTTCTTTTTTGCCTCGAGAACAGCGGTGGTCGCGCCTTCAGCCGAACCGGCCTCGGGTATCCATAATGCGCCGAGATTTGGATTGGCCTGCAGCAGGGCGCCAACTGCCTGATAGGCGACATTCGCATCCTGGTTGGTCGCCTGGCGGCCGACCAGCTTCATTCCCGGATAGGTGCGCCCCATATAGTCGATGAGGGCGGTGACGCGCAGATCGTGATTGCTCTGTCCCGGATTTTCCAGAACGGCATATTCGCCTTTTTCACCAAGCTTCTTGACGATTTCGTCAGCCGCGAATTTCGCCTCGGCGACATTATCAGAGGTGATGTAGGCAGTGCGCTTCGACTTCGGAGAATCCGCCGCAAAAGTCGTCACCGAAACGCCGGAGCCAATCGCCTTGTTGATGGGTTCGATAAATGGATCGGCCTGCATCGGGTGCAGCAGGATGCCTTTCGGCTTCTTCACGAGTTCCTGCTCGAAGGACGCGATCTGCTTGGTGATGTCATATTCCGGCGTACCGGTAAAAACGGCCTCGCAGCCGAGCGCCTTTGCTGCCTGCTTGAAGCCCTCAAAGACCGGCACCCAATAGGGGTGGCTGGAAACCATGACGTTCATCACATAGGTCTCGCCCGGCTCGCAGGCGAATTTGTCCGCAGCGACGGCCTGAGAGCCGGCACCAGCGGAAATCGCCACGGCTATAACACCCGCGGCAGCGGTCGATTTCAGAAAAGCCAACATATTCCCCTCCCAAGGACAATGACTTAGTCCGCAATAAATTTTATCTGATGTAATTTATTGCACGTCACTTGAGATAGCCGGAAACCGAGGTCACGTCAACGTGGGTTGAATTTTATTTTGTAACTTGAAATTTATTGCAGAAGCGCGGCTACAGGCATCCAAAACCTTGTCGACAGCACCGCAAGAGAGCGCCGGTTCCGAGAGAGGGAGTAACATTCCCCTCTTATGTGTCCTCCACGAACCCAAAATGGAGGAGAGAGGCATCCGCCTTTGTCGTGTGGCGTGACGGAGTGGGAATACGCATCTGGCGAACTGGCTGGCCAAGGTGCAAGCAGGGGAATATCAGCAGCCGAGTACCAGTGGCTTCATCGACGCGACCCTGAAGATGGCCAACGGCCTGAGGGCGCGCCGCTAACAAAGCGGCACGCCAATATTACTCAATACGCTTTCAAGACCCTTGTATCCAAGATTTTGAATTGGCCATCAAATTCGACCTGATGGATGATTTTTTGTTCAAGAATATAGCGTGCAGATCGGGCCATATATTCCTCGGTGGGCTCCTGCTCTCCGAGATAAGCCGGCACATTGATGTGCGCGAACTTACCGAAAAGCATGCACGATATCTCGGAATCGCGCTTCTTGAAGAATTTGCACGCCCCGATCTTCTTCTGGCCGGAAAGAACCCTGGATATTCCTGACTTCTTATTGTGACGCTTCTGTTGCTCAAGCGTGATAATGTTGGCGATCCCTTTTGCAGTCAGGGAACTGTCGTGGAACATCACAACACAATCACGCTTCATATGCTCAAGAAGGTACACGAAATCCCGGAACACCGCCTCGTCAGTGTGTTCGGCATCGATAAACCCAAGATCAAATTTCGACTGAGACAACGGAAGATTTTCAACTGACCCATCGAAAGTCTCGAGCTTCGAAGTTGGTAGTCCGTTTTTCTGGAGATTTTCGATCATCGTTTGGCTGGTTATGCCGGCATAATCATACTTTGGCCCGCGCTCATCAGGCTGCTGGCGTTCACGGTCATCGACCGATAGAACTTTGTTGCAGTCTTTCGCAACCAGAAAAGGCGCAAGAGTGCCGCCCAAAAATGAGCCGAGCTCGATGTATGAGAATGCCCCAGTCTTTTCCGACATCAGGCTAATCACGTTCTTTAGGAATAGTTTGTCAGTATCAGATGTTTGCGAAGCGATGGGGAACAATTTCCCGATATCGCTCGTGTCGTGAATGTTGCGGTTCATTTTGGCCCCCGAAAGTAAATTTGCGCGACATTAGTGAGTGGCCGCTCCGAGCGCAACAAAAGAAACCCAAGGCTTGGAGGAGGAAGACACAAAGATCCAATGGGTAGATGCCGGCACGTTAAACCACGTCACCCATTTTTTGTCCGTGCTTCATCCTCGCGATCTGACAGAGCCACAGATTGACGCGATATTGCAAGAGGCAGTGAACCGCCTAGTCTTGCGACCGCATTGAGTTTGAAATTTCCGAGTGGTAGTTTCCCGACAAAGGGAGCCGTCATGAAATACGATTACTTTGATGCGGACTATTTTCAGAACGGCCAGACGAAGGGAACCGTTTACAACAATTACCTTGAGGTCGCGAGGTCCTCGGCAATTTATCGGGAAATTGCCAAGCTTATTTTTGATGTCTTCCGCCCCAAAAGGACACTAGAAATCGGCTGTGCCACAGGAATCATCGTCAAGCACCTCAACGACCTTGGCGTTGAAGCGCATGGTATCGATGTTTCTGAATGGGCGATCTCTAATCGGGAGCATGAGAACGTCGCATTAGCCGGTGCCGAGCAATTGCCGTACATTGATGGTCATTTCGACTTTGTGTATTCCGTTCATGCTCTGGAACATATCCCGACCGCGCTAAAGGGTTCCGCGTTCTCAGAGTTGAAGCGGGTTAGTGGAGCAGCAATCCATTTCCACATGCTGCCGATTGTAGGTGAAGGGCCGTATTCGGGACAGAAGGAAATCGTGGATGAAATCCTTCACCGAGATCCGACTCACAGTTTGCTTGAAAACATCGGCTGGTGGCGGAGGGAATTCAGGCAGATCGGGTTTAATCCTGTCACAGCATCTATCTCGTTTGCTCACGAAGGTGGGCCTGTTGACTTGGGAGTAAGCCAACTGTTCGTGTCGAATTATGAGGTTGGTTTAGACCTACATGATCGTCTCAGGGTTTGGAATGCGGACGTTGTAAATCAGTTGAGGTCAAATTATCTCGCCGCCAAAAGAGGCTTGCATCTGCCGGCGGGCGCGCTTTCGAATGAACACGCTTTGACTGCAACGGGCGAATGGGACGATGTCGTTTTTGAACCCACGTTGCTCAATATAAATCAGCGCTCGGTGATGTCAGCAAAAGTTTCCGTGTCAGGAGACAAAGGGTGTTCATTACGCTTCTGTTTTGTCACTGAGGATGGCGCAGAAGCTGATCTCTGGCGCGATTTCCCTGTTGGAACGAGCGTGTTCTCATTTCAAGTATCTGACTTCTTCCCACGAATAGGCTCCGTAGATCGATCACCAGTTCGGAGAATCCACTTCGGCGGCGTTGCCAGCGGTGACACGACGGTTTCGCTGTCGGTGACCGAGCATGGCAACTTGGTATTCACCAGTTAGTCGGTCCGACGACCAAGACATGAAAAAATGAAACGGTCGCCTCTGGGTGGCCTTTTTGGGGGCCGTCCACCGGCATCCACTACCCACAATCAGGACACCCGGTATATCCATAAACTCGCGGCATGTTATTTCGCGTGCGTCCTCCAAAGTGGTGCGTCTATCTCGCTCGCGATCCGACGGAGCCATATTGCTCACCCTCCTTAGGACGCTGGCACGTACTTCATAGGGGCGGAGTTTTGCTGAACCTTGGGGCTATTATGTAAAAAGGCCCTGCAATCTCTCGCAAGGCCTTTTTGTCAAAGGAATTCGGATGGTGGGCGTGACAGGGATTGAACCTGTGACCCCTACGATGTCAACGTAGTGCTCTCCCGCTGAGCTACACGCCCTCCGTGGCGGCGGATAGACCACAAAACCGGTTGATGCGTCAACTGCTTTTTTTCGGTTTTGTGAAGGTTTTTTGAGAGGCCTTACGCCACAAGGAGTTTGTTGACCTCATCCACCAGATCGCGCAGATGGAACGGCTTGGAAAGCACCTTGGCGTCCTTCGGAGCCTTCGAATCGGCGTTCAGTGCAACGGCTGCAAAGCCGGTGATGAACATGACTTTGAGGTCCGGGTCGAGTTCGGTCGCGCGCCGTGCAAGCTCGATGCCGTCCATTTCGGGCATGACGATATCGGTCAGCAGGAGCGAAAAGGGCTCTTCGCGAAGCCGGTCATAGGCGCTGGCGCCGTTGTCGAAGGAAGAAACCTTGTAACCGGCTTTTTCCAGCGCCTTGACGAGAAAGCGGCGCATATCGTTGTCGTCTTCAGCGAGAAGAATTTTCTGATTCATCATAAGTGACCGTAACTACTCAATGTTTGAAATACCCTAGCCCGATTATAGGATTTTCACGGTAAATATCGTGTGAACACGTGAATCGGTATAGCGCTGCTTAGGCGATAGTATGGACTTGCCGCACCGTAACTGGCAACATGAACATCCCGATTGTTTGCGACATGGTAAATGGCACTGAATGGACTGGGTAACGGGTGAATATGAGCTTTTTGAGGTAACGGAACCTGCCGTTCAAACCCTGCCATTTGTCTATAATTCCCCCCATAGCGGCCGCTGCTACCCCATTTCCTTCCTGGAATCGGCACGGCTCGATTCGCACGAGATCCGCCGCTCCGAAGATCACTTCGTCGACGAGCTGTTCGCGGCAGCACCGGAGATCGGCGCACCGCTTCTGAAGGCGAATTTCCCGCGCGCCTATCTGGACGTCAATCGCGAACCCTACGAACTCGATCCTCGCATGTTCGAAGGCACGTTGCCGCCTTATGCCAATATCGGCTCCATGCGGGTCGCCGGCGGTCTGGGAACGGTGCCGCGCATCGTCGCCGAGAATATGGATATCTACGCCCACCGCCTGCCGGTCGACGAGGCGCTTTTGCGGATCGAGACGATCTACAAGCCCTACCATGCCTGCCTGCGCCGCCTGCTGTCACGCACCCACGCCAATTTCGGAATGGCGGTGCTGATCGATTGCCATTCCATGCCGGGCAATATCCGTGTCGCCGGTTCAAATCTCAGGCCGGATGTGATCATCGGCGATCGCTACGGCACCAGCGCATCCCAGGAAGTCTCCCGCGCCGCCCTGCATTTTCTCGAGGAACTGGGTTTTGTCGCGGTCTGTAACAAACCCTATGCCGGCGGCTTCATCACCGAACATTATGGCCGGCCGATCCGCTCGCTGCATGCGCTGCAGATAGAGGTCAATCGCGCACTTTATGTCGATGAAAAGACGCTTCTTAAAAAAGCCGATTTTCCGGCCATTCAGGCATCGCTTGAAATCTTCATGCGCCAGCTCGGCGTCTTCGTTTCCGAATACGCAATCGAAACGTCGCTCGCTGCCGAGTAGCAGCTCGAATCACCCACAAATTCAATCTTTATCCCGGATCACCTGGCGGCTTGCCGGGCAAAAAAAACCGCGCCTTGGCGCGGTCAAGTCTAGGGAGGAAACACCCAAGGAGGGTATTTACAGTCAAAGACTGCAGGGTCACGCTACGCAGTATCTGCACAATTGTCAATCATTTTATTTTATGCATATTTTTTAGGCTTCTGCTGAAAATATGGAAACACCGGTCCCGTCATCCGTATCAGTGGACGACGGATGTGATTCCGGTCTATGCATTGCGCCACAGAATTCAGACCCAATATTCAGGCGATGAGGTTTCGCATGCTGCCCGACCGGGATTTCTTCTTCAAACTTGCCGATGCCGCCAGCGCCGAGACGCTTCCCCGCTTCCGCACGGGCATTGCCGTCACCAATAAGCAGGATGGTGGCTACGACCCGGTGACGGAAGGCGATCAGGCAGCGGAAACCGCCATTCGCACCCTGATTGAAGCACATTTTCCGCAGCATGGTATTCTCGGCGAAGAACACGGCAATGTCGGTCTCGACCGCGACCATATCTGGGTCATCGACCCGATCGACGGCACCCGCGCCTTCATTTCGGGCGTGCCTGTGTGGGGCACGCTGATCGGCTTCCAGTCGGCCGGCCGCGCCACGATGGGCATCATGGACCAGCCCTTCACCAAGGAGCGTTATTTCGCCGATGGCGAAGCGGCGTGGTATTTCGGGCCGGATGGCGAGCGGAAGATCCGCACGCGCAATTGCGCTTCGCTATCGGACGCCGTTTTGTTCACCACGACTCCCCACATCTTCACTGCGGAAGAAAAGCCCCTTTACGAAGAAGTGCAGGATCAGGTCCGCCTTTTCCGCTACGGCGTGGATTGTTACGCCTATTGCCTGCTTGCGGCCGGCCATGTCGATCTGGTGATCGAATCCGGCCTGAAGCCCTATGATGTCGGCGCGTTGATCCCCGTCATCGAACAGGCCGGCGGCATCATGACCACCTGGGATGGCGGGCGCCCGGAAAATGGTGGTCGCATTCTCGCAGCCGGCTCAAAAGCGGTGCACGAACAGGCGCTCGCCATTCTGTCCAAACTCTAGGCAGCCCGCTTGGGCGGCCATCACTCCGGCGCGAAAAACGCGTCGATGGCCGCCAGCGCCTGTTTGCGGAAAACATCGCGCTCATGCAGCAATTCGTGGCGCGCGCCGGTTATCGGAAGAAGCTGCGCCGCCCGGAAATTGCGTGAGAGTTCTTCCTGCGCCTTATAGGGCGTGATCGTGTCCAGCATCGGCGCCAGAATAAGCGTCGGTACGGTAATGTTCGTCAGGTGATCCTGGCGGATCACGCGGCCCATGGTCTTCAGCGCTTCATAGACCCAGCGCGCCGTCGGCGCGCCGATGAACAATTCCGAAAACTGCCGGTGCAGGGTCAGATTTCTGGCAAAACGCCTGGCGTCCGAGGTCAGCGGATTGCCGTCGAAATCCCGCTCGCGCTGGTCTCTTCCGAGCTGAACCCTGCCGAGACCGACAAGACTCAAGACCGTAGCAACAATCCGGATCACGGGTGAGGGAACCGATTGCTGGCTATCCAGCTCGATGAAGGGCGAACAAAGGGCCAGACGGTCAATGCGGTTCGACAGGCCGGGAGCAGCTGCAAGTGCTGCAAGCGCGCCGGTGGAATGCGCGATCATGAAGAATGGCAGCCGCGTATCCGGCAGCACCACCTGCTCGAGAAAAAGGCTGATGTCATGCTGGTAGTCGGAGAACCGCCGCACATGCCCGGCACCAGGCTTCTTCAGCAACCTCTCGGAACCGCCCTGCCCGCGTGTATCAAAGGTCGCAACCCAGAAACCCATGGCGGTAAGATCGCCAACCGTTTCGAAATATTTCTCGATACATTCATTCCTGCCATGCAGCAGAACCACGGTTCCGCGGGCAATATGGCGGCTGGTGCGGAAGATCGCATATCGAAGCTGTTTGCCGCCATGGCCGGTAAAATATCCGACGGTATGGTTGCCGGGAACCGGGTTGTCTTCACTGGCGCGCAATGTGGCTTCGATCATCGGTCTTTTCCGGCTTTTGTGCCTTTTCGGGATAGGTCGGCGGCGCGGGAAGGTCAAAGAAAAAATTGCCGGAACCGTCGGTTAAAGCAGTCGCGGTTCCGGCGAATAAGACAGAAGAAGAAGGGACGTTATTGCTTCTGTCCACGGAGAATGTCTCCGATGACCGATGTTTTATGGCTCTCAAACTGAACGATGCCGGAACCTGACGTTCAGCCATGGTTCATGTTGCTTTCACCTTTTCACGCCCCTTGACGCGGCGGCAAGCCATTCCCATCTCATTCATGCGGTCGCCAGAACGGGACCGCGCCATATGTCCGGCCGTAGCCAGAACGGGACGCCGGACTTAACCGCAAACAGTCGCTTCTTAAGGAGGACACCATGCGTCACGTTGATTTTTCCCCCCTCTATCGTTCCACCGTCGGCTTCGACCGTCTTTTTTCGATGCTTGACGGCCTCGGCCAGCCCGAACAGGCCCAGTCCTATCCGCCCTACAATATCGAGCGGACCGGCGAAAACACCTATCGCATCACCATGGCCGTTGCCGGTTTCGATGAGAACGAACTCAGCATCGAATCCCGCGCCAATGCGCTGACGGTAAAGGCCGAGAAGGCCACGGACGAAAAAACGACCGAGGGAGAATTCCTGTATCGCGGCATCGCCACGCGCGCTTTCGAACGCCGCTTCCAGCTTGCCGACCACGTCGAAGTCCAGACCGCTTCCTTGAAGAACGGGCTGCTTCACATCGACCTCGTCCGCAATATTCCGGAAGCAATGAAGCCGCGCCGCATCGCGATCTCGTCCGACAGCGCCGATGCGCCGAAGACGATCGAAGCCCAGATTTCCCCGACTCAGGTCAACTAAGCTTTTCTGACATGCAAAAAGAACGGCCCCTTAGGGGGCCGTTTTTGTTTGCGGAAATCCTGTTAGCGAGCGGACGCCGCCGCACCCTCTGCGGCAGCCGTTTCCGCGATCGCTGCCTTTTCATGCGCCTTGCGGGCATAACGCTGGGCAAGAACCGCGCAGACCATCAGCTGTATCTGATGGAAGAGCATGATCGGCAGAACGATCGCGCCAATGCTCTGGCCGGCGAAAATCGCGCCCGCCATGGGAACACCACTTGCGAGGCTCTTCTTCGATCCGCAGAAGGTAATGGTGATTTCATCAGCCTTTTTGAAACCGAGCAGACGGCTGCCGAACATGGTTACGCACAGAACAAGCGCCAGAAGCACGATGTTGATGAGGATGACAACGCCGATATCCCTGAGCGAAAACGTGTGCCAGATGCCCTCGATGACAGCGTCGGAGAATGCGAGATAGACCACCATCAGGATCGAACCGCGATCGACCGGGGACAGCAGCTTCTTGCGCGCCCGGATCCAGTCGCCAATCCAGGGCTGCAGAGCCTGCCCGACGATGAACGGCAACAGAAGCTGCAGGAAGATTTGCAGGAACGCGTCCAGCGAAAAGCCGCCGCCATGGCCGCCCACCGTAAACAGCAGGCCAACCAGCAATGGCGTCAGGAACATGCCGAAGATATTCGAGGCCGAGGCCGAACAGATCGCCGCTGGCACGTTTCCGCCCGCCATGGAGGTGAAGGCGATGGAAGACTGCACGGTGGATGGCAGCACGCAGAGAAACAGCACACCCATATAAAGCGGTGCCGGCAGGATGCTTTCGGGAATGAAACCGATTGCCACGCCGAGAAGCGGGAAAAGGCCGAAGGTGACGAGCAGGATCGCCAGATGCAGGCGCCAGTGCAGGATGCCCGCAATCACCACATCCCGCGAAAGCCGCGCACCATGCAGAAAGAAGAGAAGCGCGATCGCCAGTTTCGTCGCAAGGCCGAAATACTCCGCCGGCTCGCCGCTAATCGGCAAGATGGAGGCCAAAATCACGGTGGCCACCAGCATCATGGTGAAACGATCGGGCAGGAAGCGGGTCATGGGAGGTCTTTCCGGCATCGGTTTTGCTTGAAACGGGCGTCACTATCGCTCATCATGATTTCGGATGCAAAGATTAACAGTTATCACGATTTGAGATAATGCTGAACCTTCAACATCTTGCCAGCTTCGTCATGCTTCAGCAAACCGGCAGTTTCACGCTTGCTGCCGAGCGGCTGGGTATTGGCCAATCCACCGTCAGCCAGCATATTCAAAGGCTTGAGGCAGCCCTTGGCCGCCGGCTGATCGCCCGTAGCACCCATCAGGTGAAACTGACTGGCGAGGGCGAGGCGCTGCTTGGTTATGCCCGCAACATGCTGGAGATCGACAGCAAGGTCTCATCGCTCTTCAGCGAAAACCGTCTGCGCGGGCGGCTGCGGCTCGGCGTCTCGGAGGATTTCGTCGCCAGCCGGCTGACGGCCATTCTGGAGGAATTCATCCGCCTTTATCCGTTGGTGGATCTCGAATTGACGGTCTCGCTGAGCGGCGTGCTTTACCAGATGCAGGATAATGGTGAGCTGGATGTGGTGCTCGCCAAACGCCGCCTCGGCGACAAACTGGGTCACTTCCTTTACCGCGAACCGCTGGTCTGGCTGGCGCGCGACCCGGAACGCATGCTGAACCAGCCGGACGCCCTGCCGCTGATCGCCTTCCCGCCGCCCAGCATCACCCGAAAGGCGGCGCAGGAAGCATTGGACCGGGCCGGCCTCTCCTGGCGGATCGTCTGCACCTGTGGCAGCCTTAGCGGACTTACCGCTGCTGCAAGAGCGGGCATGGGCATTCTGGTGCAGCCGCGCAGCATGGCGCCGGCAGGCCTCAAGGAGATTGCGGCGGGTGTGCTGCCGGCTCTGGAGGATGTGGAATTCGTGCTTCAGCCCAGCAAGGGCGCGGATACGAAGCTGGTGCGCGCCCTTTCCGATCTCGTGTCGAGCAAGAGCATCGCACCCGGCAGCTTCGTATAGATTTCCTGACGCATTTCCGAAAGCAAAGCCGCTTCACACCTTTGCTGGAAATACTCTAGTTTTCCCGTTTCGAGAGGCAGCGGCCGACGCTGTCGCGCCAACCGGCAATAGCGTTTTTCCGCTCGCCCTCTTCCATATCCGGGCTGAAACGGCGGTCACGCCGCCAATGGTCGGCAAAGGCCTTGCGGTCCGGCCAGATACCAGCGCGCGATGCTGCGAGCCATGCGGCACCGAGAATGGTCGTTTCGAGGAAGACAGGACGATCGACGGGTGCTGCAAGAATATCCGCCAGCCGCTGCATGGTCCAATCGGAAGCGACCATGCCGCCATCGACCCTCAGCACCGTCTTGCCATTGTCACCCGCCCAGTCCTTGCGCATGGCGTCCAGCAGATCGAAGGTCTGGTAGGCCACGCTTTCCAGCGCCGCGCGCGCAAATTCCGCCGGGCCGGTGCCGCGTGTCAAGCCAAAGATCGCACCCCGCGCCTCGGCGTCCCAGTAAGGCGCGCCAAGACCGGTAAAGGCCGGTACGAGATAAACACGCTGCCTGGGATCGGCCTTTTCGGCGAGCGCACTGACTTCTGATGCAACCGAGATGAAGCCAAGCTCGTCACGCAGCCATTGCACGGCAGCACCGGCGATGAAGATCGAGCCTTCGAGGGCATAGGTCGTGACGCCATCGAGGCGGTAAGCGATCGTCGTCAGCAGGCGGTTGGTAGAGGCGACGCGATCAGTGCCGGTGTTGAGAAGCGCAAAGCAGCCGGTGCCATAGGTGGATTTCATCATGCCCGGCTCGAAGCAGGCGTTGCCGATCACGGCCGCCTGCTGATCGCCGGCGACGCCAAGGATCGGGATTTCCGCACCCAGCAGCGACCTGTCCGTCACGCCGAAATCGGCGGCGCAATCCAGCACTTCCGGCAGCATGGCGCGCGGAATATCGAGGATCGACAGGAGTTCATCATCCCAGGCGTTGTCTTCGATATTGTAGATCAGCGTTCGCGACGCATTGGTGGCGTCGGTCACATGGCGGCGGCCACCGGTGAGACGGTAGATCAGGAAACTGTCGACCGTGCCGAAGCAGATTTCCCCCTTCACGGCTTTTTCGCGAAGGCCGCTGACGCTGTCGAGAAGCCATTTCAGCTTCGTGCCGGAAAAATAGGGATCGAGCAGCAGCCCGGTCTTCTTCGAAAAAAGCGGCTCGAGTCCCCGGCGTTTCAGATCCTCGCAGATAGGCGCGGCGCGTCGATCCTGCCAGACGACGGCGCGATGCACGGCCTCACCGGTATTGCGGTCCCAAAGCACGGTCGTTTCGCGCTGGTTAGTGATGCCGATCGCCGCGATATCGGATGCGGCGATGCCGGCATCGGCAAGCGCCAACCGGATGGTTTCCAGCACACTTTTCCAGATATCCTCTGCATCGTGTTCGACCCAGCCGGAGGCCGGAAAATGTTGCGGAAATTCTCGCTGCCCGACACCGATGACCCGCATGTCGCGATCAAAGACCATCGATCGCGTCGATGTCGTTCCCTGATCGATCGCCAGAATATAACCGCCCATTATGCTACTCCCTTTCAGACGCAATGACGGGGCGGCAAAGCCGCCCCGGTTTAAGATTTTACGCAGACATCACTTCTGCCAGCTTTTGACCAGTTCGTCGTAATTGACGGTGACCGGCTTTTCCTTTTCGTTGGCGATCTTCAGCTGCGGCGCCAGATTGCCCTTCGAGACGGCATCCTTGTTCCAGTATTCGATATCGTGCTCTTCCGCCAGTTTCGGACCGATATCGCCCTGCACGCCGGCACGTTCCAGACGGCTCATGACTTTTTCTTGCTCGGCGCAGAGAGAGTCCATTGCCGCCTGAGCCGTCTTTGCGCCCGAAGACGCATCGCCGATCGCCTGCCACCACAGCTGTGCCAGCTTCGGATAGTCAGGAACGTTGGTGCCGGTTGGCGACCACTGCACGCGGGCCGGTGAACGATAGAACTCGATGAGACCACCGAGCTTGGTGGCCCGGTCCGTGAAGCTCTTGTGGTGGATGGTGGTGTCGCGAATGAAGGTCAGACCCACATGGCTCTTTTTCACATCCACGGTCTTGGAAGTCACGAACTGCGCGTAAAGCCAGGCGGCCTTGGCGCGGTCGTCGGGGGTGGATTTCATCAGCGTCCACGAACCCACGTCCTGATAACCGAGTTTCATGCCGTCCTTCCAGTAGACGCCATGCGGCGAAGGTGCGACGCGCCATTTCGGCGAACCGTCCTCGTTCACCACAGGCAGGCCGGGCTTGGCCATATCGGCGGTGAAGGCCGTGTACCAGAAGATCTGCTGGGCGATGTTGCCCTGCGCCGGCACCGGGCCGGATTCGGAGAAGGTCATGCCCTGCGCTTCGGGCGGCGCATATTTCTTCAACCATTCGAGATATTTCTCGATGGAATAGACGGAAGCCGGACCATTGGTATCGCCGCCGCGCGCCACGCAGGAACCGACCGGCTGCGACTTGTCATTGACCTTGATGCCCCATTCATCGACCGGCAGACCGTTTGGCAGGCCCTTGTCGCCGTTGCCGGCCATGGAAAGCCAGGCATCGGTGAAGCGCCAGCCGAGCGACGGGTCCTTCTTGCCATAGTCCATATGGCCAAAGACCTTCTTGCCGTCGACATCGCGGCCGGTGAAGAATTCGGCGATGTCCTCATAGGCCGACCAGTTGACGGGCACGCCGAGGTCATAACCATATTTGGCCTTGAAATCGGCCTTGTTCTTTTCGTTGTTGAACCAGTCATAACGGAACCAGTAGAGGTTCGCGAATTGCTGGTCGGGAAGCTGGTAGAGCTTCTTGTCCGGCGCCGTCGTAAAGGCGCTGCCGATGAAATCCTTGAGGTCGAGACCGGGATTGGTGACGTCCTTGCCTTCATTGGCCATGAAGTCGGTCAGGTTGCGCACCTGCTGGTAACGCCAATGGGTGCCGATGAGGTCACTGTCATTGACCCAGCCGTCATAGAGGTTCTGACCGGTCTGCATCTGGGTCTGGATCTTTTCGACCACATCACCTTCCTGGATCAGGTCGTGCGTGACCTTGATACCGGTAATGGCGGTGAAGGCCGGAGCCAGAACCTTGGATTCATACTCATGGGTCGTGAGCGATTCGGAAACGACCTTGATCTCCATGCCCGCGAAAGGTTTCGCGGCATCGACAAACCATTGCAGCTCCTTTTCCTGATCGCCACGCGAAAGCGACGAGAGATCGCCGATTTCCTTGTCCAGAAACTGCTTTGCTTCCTCCATTCCGGCGAAAGCGGAACCCGTCATTGCCAGCAGCATGGCCGCCGTCGTCGTCATCAGATGCCGTCGCATATCAGTCCTCCCAAGGGTTTGCGATTGCATGAAGTCTGCTGGTGCGGTTTTCCTCCGCCGCACCTTTTTCCTGCTCTAGACAAAACGGAAAACGCCGATGGCGTAGACCGCAGACAGAGCGAGAGCCCACCACAGGTTCGGGCCGACCAGCCCGAGCCATGCGAGATGAATGAAGGCGCTGCCGAGCAGCGAGATGAACAAACGGTCGCCGCGTGTGGTCTCGAAGCGCAAGAGGCCAAAGCGGGGATTGCCGCCGGGCGAGAGATATTCCCAGAACCACATGCCGACGAGCAGCACGGCAATGGCGCCGAAAAACGCAGCCGTCTGCCAGGTCCAGGCCATCCAGGTAAAATCGGGCATCTTCGTCATGGTCAAACCCTCCCCAGCGCAAAGCCCTTGGCGATGTAATTACGCACGAACCAGATCACCAGCGCGCCGGGGATCAGTGTCAGCACGCCGGCGGCGGCAAGCAGGCCCCAGTCCATGCCGGCGGCGGAAACGGTTCGCGTCATGGTCGCGGCAATCGGCTTGGCGTCCGTCGTCGTCAGCGTGCGGGCGATCAGAAGCTCGACCCACGAGAACATGAAGCTGAAGAAGCAGGCGACACCGATGCCGGAAGCGATGAGCGGCATGAAGATCTTCACGAAGAATTTCGGGAAGGAATAGCCGTCAATATAGGCGGTCTCGTCGATTTCCTTCGGCACGCCGGACATGAAACCTTCGAGAATCCACACCGCCAGCGGCACGTTGAACAGGCAATGCGCCAGCGCCACCGCGATATGTGTATCGATCAGCCCGAATGCCGAATAAAGCTGGAAAAAAGGCAGCGCGAAGACGGCGGGCGGCGCCATACGGTTGGTCAAAAGCCAGAAGAAGAGGTGCTTGTCGCCAAGAAAGCGATATCGCGAGAAGGCGTAGGCCGCCGGCAACGCCGCGGCAACCGAGATCACCATGTTCATGACGACGTAGATGATCGAATTGATATAGCCCGAATACCAGGATGAATCGGTGAAGATCGTCCGGTAGTTCTGCAGCGTCGGCTGATGCGGATAAAGCGTCATCGACGACACGATTTCCGTGTTCGTCTTGAAGCTCATATTGACGAGCCAGTAGATCGGTACCAGCAGCAGCAGGATATAGATCGTCGGCACAAGCCAGGAAAACCTGGACGGCCCATGGTGGCGGCGTGACCTTGCCGTTGCGGCAAAGCCGGGCCGTACCGAGCCGGCAACTGCCGCAGAACCAGTACCCATGCCATTACGTTCCACACCGGTCGTGACGTTCGAAGCGCTCATGTCTCAGGTCTCCGCGTCGTGGCTGGTCATGACAGTGTAGAACACCCAGGACAGCAGCAGGATGATCAGGAAGTAGATCAGCGACATGGCCGCTGCCGGCCCCAGATCGAACTGGCCGAGCGCCATCTTCACGAGATCGATGGACAGGAAGGTGGTGGAATTGCCCGGGCCGCCGCCGGTGACGACAAAGGGCTCGGTATAGATCATGAAACTGTCCATGAAGCGCAGCAGGAAAGCGATGAGCAGCACCCGCTTCATCTTCGGCAGCTGGATGAACCGGAACACCGCAAAACGCGAAGCGCCGTCGATCCTTGCCGCCTGATAATAGGCATCCGGAATGGAAACGAGACTGGCGTAACAAAGAAGCACCACAAGGCTCGTCCAGTGCCAGACATCCATGATGACGACGGTGATCCACGCATCGAGCGGATCGTTGACATAGTTGTAATCAAGCCCGAGCTGATTGGCGTAATAACCAAGCAGCCCGATATCGCTGCGGCCGAAAACCTGCCAGATCGTGCCGACCACGTTCCACGGCACGAGCAGCGGCAACGCCATGGTGACGAGGCAGACCGGCACGCCAATGCCGGATTTCGGCATCTTGAGCGCGATAAAGATGCCAAGCGGAATTTCAATCGACAGGATGATGCCGGAGAACAGGAGATTGCGCCCCAGCGCATTCCAGAAACGGTCCGAGGCCAGAATTTCCTCGAACCATTGGGTTCCCGCCCAGAAGAACTGATTATTGCCGAACGTATCCTGCACCGAGTAGTTCACGACGGTCATCAGCGGAATGACGGCGGAAAAGGCGACCAGCACCAGCACCGGCAGCACCATGAACCACGCCTTGTTGTTCCAGCTCTTTTCCATGGTCAGGCTCCCATCTTCACGCGCCAGGAATCGGCAAAGACACCGATCGCGGCCGGATCGAAGCGAACACCCGCTTCCGCCGGAATTTCCTCGTCTTCCGCAACGACGATCGCGAGCTTCTGGCCGGCGAACCGGGCGCGCACGATCTTCTGCCGGCCGATATCCTCGACCTTGTCGACAGTGATGGGCATACCGCCGCGTTCAAGCCGGACGAATTCCGGGCGGATGCCGATCTCGATCCGCTGCTTTCCATCAACCTTCGGCACACCGGCAAGCGGCACGCCGAGACCGCCGACAACCGCCGTCGCCCCTTCGATGCTGGCGGGCAGCACGTTCATGCCCGGTGAGCCGATGAAATAACCGACGAAAGTGTGTCCCGGCCGTTCGAAAAGCTCGGCGGGCGTGCCGATCTGGACGATCTGCCCGTCATACATGACGACCACCTTGTCCGCGAAGGTCAAAGCCTCGGTCTGGTCATGGGTCACATAGACCATGGTGAACCCGGACTGGCGATGCAGGCGCTTCAGCTGCGAGCGCAGCACCCACTTCATATGCGGATCGATCACCGTCAGCGGTTCGTCGAAAAGGATGGCATTGACGTCGGAACGTACAAGACCGCGCGCCAGCGAAATCTTCTGCTTCTGATCCGCCGTCAGCCCGCGCGCATGGCGTTTGGCCATGCCGGAAAGATCGGTCATTTCGAGAATTTCCCGCACCCGGCGATCCACCTCGGCCTCCGGCACATGCCGGTTGCGCAGCGGAAAGGCGAGATTGTCGTAGACCGTCATCGTGTCGTAGACGACCGGGAACTGAAACACCTGCGCAATATTGCGGTCTTCGGTGGCAAAATCGGTCACGTCAGTTCCGTCAAAGGCGATGCGGCCTTCCGACGGACGCAGCAGGCCGGAAATGATGTTGAGCAGCGTGGTCTTGCCGCAGCCGGAAGGCCCAAGCAGCGCATAGGCACCGCCGTCCTCCCATTCGTGATGAACTTCCTTCAGGGCATATTCGCCGGCAGCCTGCGCCTTGGCATTATAGGCGTGGCGGATATGATCGAGCGTGATGCGTGCCATGACCGATCTCCCTTACGCCGCTTCGCCGATGGCGCGGCCATTCGCGTCAAAGGCCATCAGGTGTTTTGTATCGAGAAACAGCTCGATATCTCTGTCCGGTTCGATGTCGTGGATGCCATGCGCCAGCATGACCCATCGCCTGCCGGAAAATTCCACATGCACGAAGCTCTCCGATCCGGCGATTTCCGAAATCAGCGTCCGCGCCCGGATGGATTGCCGCGCCTCACCCTTCGCATGCGGGAAAAGATGATGCGGCTGGAAAGCAATGGTCAAAGGTCCGTCCGGCACGGCCGCAAGATGCGCCGGCACCGTGACAACGGCCTGATTGGCACGGGTGAAAGCCCCACCCGTCTTGATGACCTCGATGGTGTTGAGCGGCGGGTCGGCGAAGATTTCCGCAGTCACGATATCCACCGGACGCCGGTAGACCTCGATCGTGCGGCTGAACTGCGTCACTCTGCCCTCGTTAAGCGTCGCGGTATTGCCGCCCAGCAGCAGCGCTTCTGACGGTTCGGTCGTGGCATAAACGAAGATCGCACCGGATTCCGCAAAAATGCGCGGCAGTTCCTCGCGCAATTCTTCGCGCAGCTTGTAATCGAGATTGGCCAGCGGCTCGTCGAGCAGCACCAGATTGGCGTTCTTGACGATGGCTCTTGCAAGCGCGGTGCGCTGCTGCTGGCCGCCGGAAAGATTGAGGGGCGTGCGGTCGAGATAGGGCGTCAGCTTCAGAAGCTCAGCGGCCTTCCTGACTTCCCTGTCGATGGTTGCCTGATCCTTGCCGGCAACCCGCATCGGCGAAGCGATATTTTCATAAACCGAGAGCGCCGGATAGTTGATGAACTGCTGATAGACCATGGCGACATTACGCTTCTGCACCGGAAAGCCCGTCACGTCCTCGCCATTAAAAAAGATCGAGCCGGCGCTCGGCTTGTCCAGCCCGGCCATCAGCCGCATCAGCGTCGTTTTGCCCGAAAGTGTCGGTCCAAGCAGGACGTTCAGGCTTCCGCGCTGCAACGTCAGATCGATCGGGTGAATATGATATTCACCGCCAACCATCTTCGAGACGTTTCGCAATTCAAGCATGGTGATCCAAAGCCTCCTCCGCTTTTCGATCGGATCGTCAGATTGCCTTCAAGCGTTCACCCGCAATGTCTTCGATATAATCCTCCAGCCCACGCACCTCTTCGGGGGTTAAAAACAGCCCCTGCTTGGTGCGGCGCCACAGAATATCCTCCGCCGTCAGCGCCCATTCCCTCGCCATCAGCCAGCGAACCTCAGCCTCGTAGAGCGTGCCGCCGAAAAACCGCCCCAGTGCCGCCGTCTCAGTCGCATTGCCGATCAGCGCCGTCGCATCCGTTCCGTAGCAGCGCACAAGCCGCTTTGCATGACGCTCTTCGAGAAAGGGGTAACGCGAACGCAGCGCCGAAACTTCCGCGACGTAGGCTTCGGCACCGAAATCTCCACCCGGCAAATGCGAGCCCGCCGTCCATGGCGCACCCTTTTCACCCAGCGCATCGCCGATTTTTTCAAGAGCATGTTCGGCAAGCCGCCGATAGGTGGTGAGCTTGCCGCCGAAAATATTGAGAAGCGGCGCTTCGCCTTCCGCCCCTTCGGTTTTCAGCACATAATCGCGGGTCGCTTCCTGCGCTTTTGACGCGCCGTCATCGAACAAGGGCCGCACGCCGGAATAGGTCCAGACGATATCCGCCGGCTCCACCGGTTCAGCGAAATATTCGCTCGCCGCATTGCAAAGATAGCTGATCTCCTCGTCGCTGATCTTAACAGCACGGGGGTCGGCGGTATAGTCGCGATCCGTCGTGCCGATCAGCGTAAAGTCCTGTTCGTAAGGGATGGCGAAGATAATGCGGCCATCAGGATTCTGGAAAAAATAGGCGCGCGGATCGGAAAACTTCTTGCGCACGATGATGTGGCTGCCCTGCACGAGGCGGACATTGTGGACATTGTTTTTGCCGAATGTCGAAGACAGCACCTTGTCCACCCAGGGGCCGGCGGCATTCACCAGCATGCGCGCCCGGTGGGTCTTGGCTTCTCCGGCGACATTTTTCGTTTCAATCCGCCAGAAGGCGCCTTCGCGCCGGGCCGAAACCACCTGCGTGCGATTGAGGATCAAAGCACCGCGATTAGCGGCATCGCGGGCATTCAGCACCACAAGACGGGCATCGTCCACCCAGCCATCCGAATATTCAAAGGCGCGGGCGAAAATCGGCTTCAGCGGCTTTCCGGCGGGATCACGGCGCAGATCAAGCGAGCGTGTGGCGGGCAAAAGCTTGCGGCCGCCGAGATGGTCGTAAAGAAATAACCCGAGACGCACGAGCCAGGCCGGGCGCACGCCACCCTTCTGGAACGGTAGTACGAAGCGCATCGGCCAGATGATGTGCGGCGCCATGGCCCACAGCACCTCACGCTCCATAAGCGCTTCGCGCACCAGACGAAATTCGTAATGTTCGAGATAACGCAAACCGCCGTGGATGAGTTTGGTCGCGGCGGACGAGGTTCCGGAGGCAAAATCGTTCATTTCCGCAAGCGCCACGGAATAGCCCCTGCCAACGGCGTCACGCGCGATGCCGCAGCCATTGATACCGCCGCCGATCACGAAAATATCGTGAATTGCCTCGTCAGACATGGACCCTCCCGTGCTTTCATCGACGCTCTCCTCATCGATATATTGAAAGCACAGCCATCTAATTCGAAGACAAAACGAATGTCAAACGAAATCAAAAAGCCCCTTGAATCAGGCGTCGCGACCCTCGGTTTCGATCAGCCGGACATCGTGATCGGCACAGATGGTACGGATGGAATCAACAGGACAATGATCGGTAATGAAGGTGTGCACCTGGGAAAGATGACCGATACGCACGGGGGCCGTGCGCTCGAATTTGAGCGAATCCGACACCAGAATGACATGGCGCGCATTGGAGATTATCGCCTGCGCCACCTTGACCTCACGGAAGTCAAAGTCGAGCAAAGCCCCGTCTTCATCGATGGCCGAAACGCCGATGACGGCAAAATCAACCTTGAACTGGCGGATGAAATCCACAGCCGCCTCGCCGACGATACCACCATCGGAACCGCGCACGACACCGCCGGCAATCACCACTTCGATGCCGGGGAAAACCCTCAACCTGTTGGCAACATTGATGTTGTTGGTAATAACCATCAACTCGTGATGATCCGCGAGCGCTTCACCAACTGCCTCGGTCGTGGTGCCTATATTGATGAAAAGCGACGAGTTATTGGGGATGAGGGCCGCGGCAGCGGCACCGATCGCCTGTTTTTCGGAGGATGCGATGGCGCGGCGCGCCTCGTATTTGACGTTTTCATTGCCGCTTGGAAAGAGCGCGCCGCCATGGATGCGAGTCAGCACCCGCGTATCGCAGAGGTCGTTCAGATCCTTGCGGATCGTCTGGGGTGTCACCGAAAACCGCGCCGCCAGTTCATCGACCAGCACCCGCCCGTTCGCTTTCGCCAGCGCAACGATTTCATCCTGACGCGGTGTGAGCAGCATTTCACCCTCTCTCCTCTTTCAATTTTTTCGTTTTATTGAAGAGCGAACGAAAAACCAATGTCAAGGGAGGGTTTACGGTGAGAAGGATCGCCGGTTAGCGGAAACCGTCGAAAATCTTGTTAGCCGGCTTTTTGAACAGGCCCAGCATCGGCTTCCTCGTTGCGGGTAACGGAAAATGCCGCGGAGGCGTTATGGAACGTATCACCGATGCCAATCAGCACAGGTTCGTTCACGCCCAGTCTCTCGACTGCGGCAGCCAGTTGCGCAAGCGAACCGCACCATCGTCGCTCATTGGCGCGGCTGACGGAAATCATCACCACCACTGGTGTCGACGCGGGCATTCCCTGGGCAAGCAGGCAGGACTGAATATCGCCGGCGGTTCGTCCGCCCATATAAAAGACAGTGGTAACGGAGGGGTTCGACAGGGACTGCCAGTCGATATTCTCCGGCAGCTTCCCCTGCCGGGAATGACCAGTGATGAAGCGTACCGACTGGGCATGGTCGCGATGGGTCAAGGACACGCCCAGGCGCGAGGCCATGGCGCTTGCGGCAGTGATGCCGGGCACAACTTCAACCGGGATATTTTCGGCCTCAAGCGCCGCTATCTCCTCACCTGCACGCCCGAAAATCATCGGATCGCCCGACTTCAGCCGCACCACCCGTTTGCCTGCCTTGGCGAGGCGGATCATCATCTCGTTGATGTCTTCCTGCTTGCAGCTTTCCCGGCCGCCACGTTTGCCGACCAGCATGCGCTTCGCCTCCCGCCGCGCCAGTTCCAGTACCTCGGCTGAAACGAGATCGTCGAACAGGATGACATCGGCCGCCTGCAAAGCGCGCACCGCTTTCAGAGTCAGCAGTTCGGCATCGCCCGGTCCGGCACCCACAAGCGTCACCAGCCCGGCGCGCGAACCCACCCGACCGGCCTGCGTTCCGATATCCGCAAGCAGCCGTTCTTCGCTGCCTTCATCCAACCTCTCGGTAAACGCCCGATCGACAAATTTTTCCCAGAAAGAGCGTCGCGCCGGACCCGGCACGAGTCGCAGATTGACGCGCTCGCGGATTGTCTGGGCAAGCGCGCCCCAGTCCTTGAGGGCCAGCGGCAGCAAGGTTTCGATGCGCCGGCGGATGGCCTGCGCCAGGATGGGTGCGGCGCCATCGGTGGAAATCGACACTACCACCGGCGAGCGATTGACGATGGAGCCGAACTGGAACTGGCAGAACTCCGGCTTGTCGATGACATTGACGGGAATGCCGGCCGCTCGTGCGGCACGGTAAAATCTTTCCGCCTCTTCATCGGTCTCGCAATCCGCCAGCGCCAGTTCCGCGCCCTTGAAAATATCCGCACCCCATGAACGGTCATGCCATATCAGCATCGGGCTTTTTGCGACGAGCGTCGCGAAGCTTTCCGAAAGCTCGCTTTCCTCGCAATAAAGATGAAGTTCCGCCCCACAGGCCAGCAGCAGTTCCGCCTTCCAGGCCGCCCCATCCGATCCGCCCGCTAGCACCACGCGCTTGCCCTCAAGTCCCCAGAAGACAGGCAACTTGGCGAGCTTCTCCATACGAGCCGGTTCATTCCGCTGCGGTTTTAAGGCATCCATCGATGATCCCCCTGATTTCAGCGCGGCAGGAGCCGCAATTGGTTCCGGCATTCAACGCCTTGCCGATGGCTTCGACACTGTGGCAGCCATCACGGATAGCGGCCGTGATCTGGTTCACCCCGACATTGAAGCAGGAGCAGACCGTCGCACCCGGATCAGCCCGGCCCGCACCGGGACGCCCGGCGACCAGCGCAAAGCGCATGCGCAAATCCTCGTGGCGCTCAGTAAGTTGCGAGATCGCCCAGTTGCGGGCAACGGCCACCGGTTCATTGGCAATGAAGAGTGCCGCAAGCAGTGTTTCGCCGTCGAAAAAGGCGAGACGCAAATCTCCCGTCTGCCGGTCGCTGTAACCCAGCGGCTCGATCCTGGCATCGATGCCGAAAACCTGTCGCGCCCAGAGCGTCGAGTCCTGCGGCTCTTCGGCAAAGGCAAGCTCCATGCGATAGCCGCCATCGGCTTTGGCGATGGCCCAGTAGGCGCAATCCGGCGCATCGGGCCGGGTGCGGGAAATGGCAAAACCATAGGCCTTCGCCGCAAAACGCCTTGCCTTCACCGCCACGTTTTTCGAAGCGGGCTGGCCGGAATGCGGATCCGTAACAGGTGCCACAACCATATCGATGCGCGCCCGCGAGGCAAACTGATCGTTCCAGTGCATCGGTGCGAAGACCGAACCGCGCGCCTGCCTTTCGCTGACCAGCGCCCGCAGCAGAACCTTGCCATGGGGACTTTCCAGCTCCACCAGATCGGCGCTTTCAATTCCCAGCGCCTGCGCATCGCGCGGGTGAAGCTCGGCGAAGGGTTCGGCGATATGGGCGGTAAGCCGCGCGCTTTTGCCGGTGCGGGTCATGGTGTGCCATTGATCGCGGATGCGGCCGGTATTCAGTGTCAGCGGATAGTCGGGTGACGTCCTGCGGGTCTCCGGCAAGGCGGTGGCTATGAACCGCGCCTTGCCATCGCCATGATAAAACCGGCCATCCGCGAAAAAGCGGGTAACGGTGGCGTCACCGGATTCGGCTTTCGGCCATTGAAAGGGTGTCATCGCATCATAGGAATCCCGTTCGACACCGCTAATATCGAAATCGCGATTGCCCGCATTCTCAAAGCCGGAAAGAGCGGCATGTTCGGCGAAAATCTCCGATGCCTGGCCAAAGGCGAAGGCTGCGTCAAAACCCATGCGCCGACCCACTTCCGCCATTTGCCACCAGTCAGCCTTCGCTTCACCCGGAGCATCGAGAAAACCGCGCTGGCGCGAGATCCGCCGTTCGGAATTGGTGACGGTGCCGTCCTTTTCGCCCCAGCCGAGCGAGGGCAGAAGGACATCGGCGTGGCGGGCCGTGTCGGTACTGGCCATGACCTCGGAGACCACAACGAAAGGACAGGCCTTGATGGCCGCCTCGACGGCACCGGCATCCGGCATGGAAACGACGGGGTTGGTGGCCATAATCCACAGCGCCTTAATGCGGCCGTCGGCCACCGCCCTGAACATATCCACCGCTTTCAGGCCGGGCTTTTGCGCAATGGCGGGCGAGGCCCAGAAGCGCTGCACACGGTCGCGGTCCTCCGCACTTTCGATGGCCATATGGGCGGCCAGCATGTTTGCCAGCCCGCCGACTTCGCGACCGCCCATGGCGTTCGGCTGGCCAGTCAGCGAAAACGGCCCCATGCCCGACCTGCCGATACGGCCGGTGGCAAGATGGCAATTGATGATGGCATTGACCTTGTCGGTGCCGCTTTCCGACTGGTTGACGCCCTGGCTGTAACAGGTGACGGTCTTTTGCGTGCGTTCGAACAATTCGTAAAAGGAAATCAGTTCGGCAATCGTCAGGCCGGTCGCTTCAGCGATCTCCGGCAGGCTGTATTCGGTTGCTACCTGCATCGCAGCGCCAAAGCTGACCGTATGGTTTTCCACATAGCCGTGATCGATTGCAGGACTATCAGCAAGATGCGCCAGCAAGCCGACAAACAGCGCCACATCTCCATCCGGGCGGATGGCGAGATGCATATCGGCAATATCGGCACTCATCGTCCGGCGCGGATCGATGACGACGACCTTCATCTCAGGCCGTGCTGCCTTTGCCGCGGCAAGCCGTTGATAAAGAACCGGATGGCACCAGGCGAGATTGGAACCGGTGAGGATCACCAGATCGGCAAGCTCCATATCCTCATAGGTGCCCGGCACCGTATCGGCTCCGAAGGCACGGCGGTGGCCGGCGACGGAGGACGACATGCAGAGCCTTGAATTGGTATCGATATTGGCGGAGCCAATGAAACCTTTCATCAGCTTGTTGGCGAGGTAATAATCCTCCGTCAGCAATTGGCCGGAGACGTAAAAGGCCACCGAATCCGGGCCATGCTCTGCAATTGCTTGAGAGAAGCGGGAAGCGAGGAGATCAAGGGCTTCGTCCCACGTCGCCCGTCTGCCGTCGATTTCGGGATGGAGAAGGCGGCCGTCGAGATCGATGGTTTCGGCCAGAGCCGAACCCTTGGAGCACAGCCGCCCAAAATTGGCGGGGTGATCCTGATCGCCTTTGACGGAAACGACGCCATTGTCTTTGACCGTGGCGATGACACCGCAGCCGACGCCGCAATAGGGACAGGTGGTTTTGGTTTCAATGGGCATGGGTTTGCCCTCTCAGTGAGCGGCGTTTACCCCCCTCTGTCCTGCCAGACATCTCCCCCTCAAGGGGGGAGGTCGACAAGCGTAAGGCTCCCCGCTCTATATCGACGGGCGGCGCGGCCAGCTGGGAACGGAAGCGCGTGCCGCAATTGATCTCCCCCCTTGAGGGGGAGATGTCTGGCAGGACAGAGGGGGGTAAAATCGCCGCCATCGCAATTCACTCCGCCGCAATCATCAGAGTTTCAAGCGCGATGGAAAGCCGGCCGTCGAGATTGCGGACGGGGATAGTCTTCACCTCACCCTCATCCGCCCCCAAGGCCTTGCCGGTTTCCAGCGAAATCACCCAATTGTGCAACGGACACGTCACCGAAGCCCCGTGCACGATGCCCTGAGACAGCGGCCCGCCCTTGTGCGGGCAGTGATCCTCGATGGCGAAGACCTGATTTTCCGCCGTGCGGAATACGGCGATCTTGCCCATCGGCGTTTTCACGCAACGCGCACCACGCAGCGGGATGTCGGAGATGTCGCCAATATCAATCCAGTTGCTGTCCATCGTTCTCACTCCGCCGCTTCACTGAAACCGATTGCCGCCATGGGCCTGAACTCATGCTTGTCGTGGCCGGATACACGTTCGGACCATGGATCAACCTGCGCGAATTTCTGGCTGAAGACGAAGCGGTCGAAATAGCCCTTGCGCTTTTCAGCATCGTCCATGATCTGGCGACGGACTTCGTCGTAGCCGATACGCTTGGCCCATTTGTAGATGCGCTCGAGGTAACGCGCCTGTTCGCGGTACATCTGGGTCAGCGCCACGATATGCTCCAGCGCCTCATCCTCGGTCCTCACGAGACCGAGCACTTCCGTGCCCTTGATATCGAGACCGGCGGCACCGGCGAAATGGATTTCAAAACCGGAATCGACGCAGATGACGCCGATATCCTTGCAGGTGGCCTCCGCACAGTTGCGCGGACAGCCCGAGACGGCGAGCTTAAGCTTGGCGGGCGTCCATGAGCCCCACATGAATTTTTCGATGCGGATGCCTAGACCGGTGGAATCCTGCGTGCCGAAACGGCACCATTGCTGGCCGACGCAGGTCTTCACTGTGCGCAGGCCTTTGGCATAGGCCTGACCGGAGATAAAACCGGCCTTGCCAAGATCGGCCCAGACCGCCGGCAAATCCTCCTTCTCGATACCGAGAAGATCGATGCGCTGGCCGCCAGTCACCTTCACCATCGGGATTTCAAACTTGTCGACCACATCCGCAATTGCCCGGAGCTCAGAGGAAGAGGTGACGCCGCCCCACATGCGCGGGACGACGGAATAGGTGCCGTCCTTCTGGATATTGGCGTGAACGCGCTCATTGATATAACGCGACTGATAATCGTCGGCATATTCATCCGGAAAGTCGCAGACGAGGTAATAATTGAGCGCCGGCCGGCACTTGGCGCAGCCGCAGGAGGTTTTCCATTCCAGCTCCTGCATCACGGCAGGAATGGTCTTCAGACCCTTGGCCTTGATCAGGCGGCGCACATCGTCATGGCCGAGATCGGTGCATTTGCACATGGGCTGCACGGCGGCGGGATTGTAGCTGTCGCCCAGCGTTATCGTCATCAACTGCTCGACAAGACCGGTGCAATTACCGCAGGAGGCGGACGCCTTGGTGTGGGCACGCACATCGTCCAGCGAGGTCAGCCCTTTGGAAGTTATAACCGAAGTGATCTTGCCCTTGCAGACGCCGTTGCAGCCGCAGATTTCCGCATCATCCGGCAAGGCTGCAACGGCCGCCATAGGGTCCAGCGGAGACCCTCCCTGATAGGCCTGGCCGAAGATAAGGGTTTCGCGCATGGTGGAGATATCGGTCGATTTCTTCATCAGGTCGAAGAACCACGACCCATCCGCCGTCTCGCCGTAAAGCACCGCGCCAATGATGCGGTTTTCCTTGAGAATGAGACGCTTGTATACGCCGGCGGTGGCATCGCGCAGCACGATTTCCTCGCGGTCATCGCCTTCGGCGAAGTCGCCGGCGGAAAACAGGTTGATGCCTGTCACCTTCAGCTTCGTATTGGTGACAGAGCCGTGATATTCGGCCGAACCGCCGCAAAGCCGGTCAGCCAGCACGCGGGCCGATTCATAAAGCGGCGCAACGAGGCCATAACACATGCCGCGATGCTCGGCGCATTCGCCGAGCGCGTAGATCGAGGCGTCCGACGTCATCATGCCGTCATCCACCACGATGCCGCGATTGACAGCGATGCCGGCTTCCTTGGCGAGACCCGAGGCCGGGCGGATACCGACCGCCATCACCACCATATCGCCCTTGATGATCCGGCCGTCCTCGAGCTCGATGCCCTCGACCTTGTCCTCACCGAGAATGCACTTGGTGTTGGCCTTGGTGATGATGTCGATGCCGCGCTCGTTCAGCGCCTTTTCTAGGAGATAGGCCGCTGCCGGATCGAGCTGACGCTCCATGATCGTCGGCATCAGATGGATGACGGTGACATCCATGCCCTGACGCTTCAGCCCGTAAGCCGCCTCCAGCCCGAGAAGACCCGCACCGATGACGATGGCGCGGCCTTTGCCTTCAGCGATTTCCAGCATCTTCGTCACATCGTCGAGATCGCGATAGGCGAGCACGCCGGGTAATTGATGACCGGGAACGGGAATGATGAAGGGCAGGGAACCGGTGGCGATCACCAGCCTGTCGTAAGAGGCCGTGATGCCGTTTTCGCTGGTCACGGTTTTCTTGTCACGGTCGATGCCGGTGACTTTCGCGCCCTTGTGCAGCGTCACATTATTAGCCGCATACCATTCGTCATTATGAATGACGATGTCCTCATAGCTCTTTTCGCCTGAGAGTACCGGCGAGAGCATGATGCGGTCGTAATTGACGCGCGGTTCGGCGTTGAAAATCGTGACGTCGTAAAGGCCGGGGGCGGTTTCGAACAGGTTCTCCAGCATGCGCCCCGGCGCCATGCCATTGCCGATGATGACGAGTTTTTGCGCCATAGTCGTTACTCCGCGGCTTCGACGAAGCGGTGACGTTCGTAAAGGAACTTCAGCACGGCTTCGCGGCATTTGAGGTAGGTCTTGTCGGAGGCAAGCTCGATGCGGTTGCGCGGGCGTGCCAGCGGCACGTCAAGCACCTCGCCGATATGGGCGGCGGGCCCGTTGGTCATCATCACGATGCGGTCGGAAAGCAGCACCGCCTCGTCCACATCATGGGTGATCATGACCATGGTGTTGCCGAGACGGGCGTGAATTTCCATCACCGCGTCCTGAAGATGAGCGCGGGTCAGCGCGTCCAGCGCGCCGAAGGGCTCATCCAGCAGCAGGATTTTCGGCTCCATGGCGAGCGCGCGGGCAATGCCGACGCGCTGTTTCATGCCGCCGGAAATTTCCGAAGGTTTCTTGTCCTTGGCATGGGCCATCTGCACGAGATCGAGATTGCGCATGACCCAGTCATGCCGCTCGGCGCGGGTCTTGGTGTTGCGGAAGACCTTTTCCACGGCAAGATTGACGTTTTCATAGACCGAAAGCCAGGGCAGCAGGCTGTGGTTCTGGAACACGACGGCGCGTTCAGGCCCGGGTTCATTGACCTCCCGGTTTTCGAGAAGCACCGCACCGGCGGAGACTTTCGTCAGCCCGGCGATGAGGTTGAGCATGGTGGACTTGCCGCAGCCGGAATGGCCGATGACCGAGACGAATTCACCTTTTTCGATGGTGAGGTTGATGCCTTTCAGCACCTCGGCGCGCGAGCCGCCCTTGTCGAAATATTTGTCGATATGATCGAGCTTCAGATAAGCGTTCATAATATTGGCCCTCTCAATTCGCCGCAGCGCCGCGGGTGATGACCTTGCCAAGCGCCGCCACGAGCTTGTCGAGCATGAAGCCGACAACGCCGATGTAGGCGAGCGCCACGATAATGTCGGGCAGGCGCGAGGAATTCCACGCATCCCAGATGAAGAAGCCGATGCCGACGCCGCCGGTCAGCATTTCCGCAGCCACGATGGCGAGCCACGAAAGACCGATGCCGATGCGCAGGCCGGTGAAGATGTAAGGAGCGGCCGACGGCAGCATGATTTTGAAGAAGAATTCGAGCTGGTTGAGCCGCAGCACCTGCGCGACATTGCGGTAATCCTGCGGAATATTGCGTACGCCAACCGCCGTATTGATGATGACCGGCCAGATGGAGGTGATGAAAATCACGAAAATGGCCGATGGATTGCTGTCCTGAAAGGCAGCCAGCGAAAGCGGCAGCCAGGCGAGCGGCGGCACGGTGCGCAGCACCTGAAAGATCGGATCAAGGCCGCGCATGGCCCAGACCGACTGGCCGATCACCGCACCGAGGATGATGCCGGCAATGGCGGCGAGGCCGAAACCATAGGCCACACGCTCAAGCGAGACCAGAACGCGCAGCCCAAGGCCGATATCCTGCGAACCATTCTGGAAAAACGGCGATACGATGAGATCGTAGCTTTCCTCGAAGACCTGGCTAGGCGGCGGCAGCGAGGAGCCGGGCGCGGAACAGAGCAGCTGCCAGACGCCGAGCAGCATGGCGAGAACGACAAGCGGCGGTATGATGTTACGAGCCGCCGCAGCACCCCATTTGCGCAGATCGATCCGCGGCGACTGTTTCGGTGCAAGCGCCACGACGTTTGCCTTCTGCGCCACCGGCTGCTGCGGCTCTTCGTTGAATTTTCGGGCCAATGCGGACATGGGCATTTCCTCTTGATTTCGGTTGCGGTCTGGGCTCGCCCCTCATCCGGTCTTCAGCAGCGCCGGTTGGGCAGAGCTGCTGGCGGATGAGGAGCGACGCCCGGGTCTCCTCCTCAGGAGGCCGCCTTGATGGACAGACTTTCGAGATAGGCGGATGGATTTTCAGGATCGAACACCTTGCCATCGAAGAAGGTTTCCTTACCGCGCGAGGTGGAAGCGGGAAGATCCGCAACGCCGAGATCCTTGGCCGCCGCGCGCCAGATATCCTCGCGGTTTACCTTCTCCACCAGCGCTTTCACGTCCGTATCGGGCGCGAATTTGCCCCAGCGGATGTTTTCCGCGATGAACCAGCTGTCATGGCTGCGGAAGGGATAGGACGCATGGTCCTGCCAGAACTTCATCTGCAGACCGGTATTTTCGAGCACGCGGCCGTTGCCGTAATTGATATTGCCCTTGAGGCGTCCAAGAACGTCCTTCGGCGGCACGTTGAACCATTGGCGCTTGCCGAGGATGGTGGACATCTCCTCCTTATTGGCCATTTCATCGCACCATTGCTGCGCTTCCATCACGGCCATCAACAGCGCCTTGGTGGCATTGGGGTTCTTTTCCACCCAGTCGGCGCGCATGCCGAGCGCCTTTTCCGGATGGCCCTTCCAGAGCTCTCCGGTGGTACAGGCAGTAAAGCCGATGCCCTGATTGACGAGCTGTTCATTCCACGGCTCGCCCACACAGAAGACGTCCATATTGCCGACCTTCATGTTGGCAACCATCTGCGGCGGCGGAACGACGATGGTGGAGACGTCCTTGTCCGGATCGATGCCGCCAGCGGCGAGCCAGTAGCGGATCCAGAGATCATGGGTGCCGCCGGGGAAGGTCATCGCGGCCTTGATTTCCTTGCCTTCGGCCTTCTTCTTCTCGAAAGCAGCCTTCAATTTGGAAGCATCGAGCTGAACGCCGGTTTCGGCATATTCCTTGGCGACGGAAATGCCCTGGCTGTCGAGGTTGAGGCGGGCGAGGATGGTCATCGGCACCGGCACATTATTCTGGGTCACCTTGCCGGTGTGCATGAGATAGGGCATCGGCGTCAGAATATGCGCGCCATCAATGCCGTTGGATGCGCCACCAAGCACGAGATTGTCGCGCGTCGCGCCCCAGGAGGCCTGCTTCAGAACCTCGACATCAGGCATGCCATGCTTGGCGAACAGCCCCTTTTCCGCCGCGATGATGAGCGGGGCGGCATCGGTCAGCGCGATAAAGCCGATTTTCGCACCTTTTACTTCCGGCTCGGCGGTGGCTGCGAAAGCACCCGATGGAAAGGCCACGCGCACGGCGCTGACAAGGGCTGCGGTGGCGGTCGTCTTCAGTATCGTGCGGCGGCTGACAGCGCCGGAGAATATCTTTTTCATTCGCATGTTCCCCTTATTGGGCCACCTCTGCGGGTGACGTTTTCGCTTGCGAAAAAACCTGAAAATAAAAAACGCCGCTCGGTGTTTGCACCGGCGGAACGGGAGGTGTTCCGGGCAGCAAAACCTTGCGACGTCTGTGTCTTTGAAAGCGCCTATGCCGCGCCCTGCTTGCCCCGATCGCCGTTGACCGGTGCACAAGATGAGAAGCAAGAGGCGTGCCAGTTTATCGAAACTGGGTCATAACACTGAAAATAAAGGGGTATTTTGGGAGACCAATTTGCTGATTAAATTTTAATCAGCGCGTTTTTTGTCTTCCATTTGTGCAAATAGAAGAATTCCGCGCTTGAAATTTGCGCAGCCTGCCAAGCATGACGCCGCTTATGCCTCTCCTGAAGCCGAAGAAAAAGGCGCTGATGTGCGCACGGAAAAGCCGTTCACATAGCCCTCGATGTCGGCGGGATCGAACACGAGGCCGTCCACGAAACGGTCCTGCTCTTCCTGCCCTTCGATGCGGATATCGGCATCATCGGGTGCATTGGCGTCTCCCAGCGCCGCCCGGTAGATATCCGGACGGTAGGCAGATAAGGCGGCTTCCACGCCCCCTCGCGAAAATTCGGCCTGCCCCCAGCGGATCATCTGGCTGTAAATCCACAATGCCTGGCTCTGGCGCGGATAATTGGCGTGACCGCCGTGGAAGATGAAATAATCGTCGATCACCCGGCGGTTGCCCTTGCTGTCGATGCTGAATTCACCGGCAAGCACACGGCGGATGATACCCTCAGGCGCGCCGATATAACGGGGATCGGCGAGTGCACAGCTCAGTTGGTCGTGATTTTCGGCAAGGTCACACCAGCGTGCGGCAGCATCGAGCGCCGTCAGAAGCCGACCGACCGTTTCCTGCTGGTTTTCCGCCCATTCCGGTCGCATGCCGATGACCTTTTCCGGCGCAGAAGGCCACAGGTCCTGCTTGGCGGCAACGATCCGGCCAACACCGCGCTCGGCGGCGACGATGTTCCAAGGCGCTCCGACGCAGAAACCGTCGATAGCCCCTGCGGCCAACGCGTCCGACGTCAATGGCGGCGGCACCACCACAAGCTTGACGTCGTGATCGGGGTGAATGCCACCGGCGGCGAGCCAATAGCGGAATTCGTAATTATGCGATGAAAACGGATAGGTCATGCCGAGTGTCGGCGGCGGTTCGCCGCGCGCCCGCATATCATCGAGTACCCGCTTCAACGCTTCGGCATTTTCGAGTGCGCCCGCCATTTCGGAAAGCCCTGTCAAGGCCTTCATCCGGGCAAACAGGCGGGTCGAAAGCGTGATCGCATTGCCGCCGCGTCCGAGCGAAAAAGGCGTGATCGTCGGCGACGGGTTGGAACCGAGCCCGAGCATGGAGGCGACGGGCATCGGCGACAGCATATGGGCGATATCGAATTGCCGGAACGCCAGCCGGTCGCGCACATTCGCCCAGGAGACATCCTTGACGAGATCGAGCGAAAGGCCTTCGCGTTCGGCAAAACCGAATTCGGCAGCGGCGATCAGGACGGATGCATCGACAAGCGGGATAAAGCCGGCACGCAGGATTTTCTGCCGGTCGCTGCCGACGATTGCCGGCGCGCCCGGGGCTTTCGTTACTCCGCTGTCTGATCCGGCCGTTTTTTCCGGTGCCGCCATATCATGCACTCCTTGACTGTCCGACCGGCGGTTCGTCACATCAACAAACCAGCCGCGGTGACCACGCTTTGCGCGATCTCGGAAATCTTCTTTTTCTCATTCATCGCCGTCTGGCGCAGAAGCGCAAAGGCCTCCTCTTCGGAAAGGCCGCGCATCTTCATCAATATGCCCTTGGCGCGCTCGATGACCTTGCGCTCCTCCAGCGCCGATTTGGCATCGGCGAGTTCCCGCTGCAATCGGCTGAAAGCATTGAAGCGGCTGACCGCCATATCGAGAATGGGCTTGACCCGCTCCTTCTTCAGCCCGTCCACCACATAGGCGGAAACGCCCGCCTCGACGGCAGCCTCGATGGAGGCCGTATCGGAGCGATCGACGAACATGGCAATAGGCCGGCCGACCGTGCGGGTGAGCTGGAACAGATGCTCCATCATGTCACGATTGGGATTTTCGAGATCGATGAAGATGACATCGGGCTGCAGCGTCTCGATGGTACGCGCGACCCCGTTCACCTCATGGATAACAGTGACGCGACTATAACCGGCTTCGCGCAGCCCCTCTTCAATGATGGAGGCGCGGATCGCGTTTTCGTCTAAAACGAGAATGGTCAGGTCGCGAAGCGTCATGTCAGCATTGATGACGCAGCGCAGCAAACTTGGCAATCGGCTGCGGATGCAAAAAATGGATGAAGCGACAAGGGCCGTTTTCTCCCCTGCCGCCCATCATATCAGGATGCGTGTTCGACGGCGCGTTCGAGCGCCTTCAAAACCGTCCGCTCGGAAAGATTGAGATAGATTTCCATCTCGTCGCCAGCCTCTTGCGCCTTTCCTTCTTCCATCAGCGATAAAATCTTGCTGTTCATGTCCACAAAGGGGGAATGAAGCTGTTCGGGATCCTTCAGCAAACCGAAACAAAGCCTGAGCTCAGCAGCGATACGCTCGTAAAAGTCGCTGAGACGGGCGCTGTCTAGAAGATCGACGACGGCGGCATGAAATTTCATGTTGGCGCTGCCCACGCCCAGCCAGTCGGCCTCGTCACGCTTGACCTTGGCATCTTCGACCGCTGCCCGCATCACTTTGATCGCGGGGTGCTTGTGCCAGGCCTGGCGCAGCGCGCCACATTCCACCATGCGCCGCACCCGATAGATATCGATGACCGAAGACATGGTGGGAACGGCGACAAACACGCCGCGATTGGCCTCGTGGCGCAACAGGCCGTCCTTGGTCAGAAGCCGGAAAGCTTCGCGCAGCGAATTGCGGGAGACGTCGAAACGTTCACTGAAGGCTGCCTCTGAAAGGCGCTGCCCCGGCATCAGCTCGCCTGATATCAGCAGGGTGCGGATACCCTTGGCCAATCGATCCGCAAGCGGCAGACCCTCTATCGTTTCCGTCATGACGCTCCTTTCCGTAAGAGCAATGCAGCATCGGGAATTCCGTGACAGGCATGTTCGGACACGGCATGATTGCCCATAGCACAAAGCATTAGCAAAGCACGAAAAAAACGTGATGAATTCCTGCGCATAACGTCCAACAAATGAACAGAATAAGAGAACGATTATTATTTATTGTTGAACAATATTGACAATTTCGCGGAACACGACAAGATCGGCCGCATAAAGCATCCGCGAGGGGCGGATTGCGATTGGAGCGGAGAAAATCCATGGAGCAGAACAAGCTCTCGCCCGCCGACCCTAACGAGGTTGCGCGCAAGGCGAAGAATCAGCGTTATGCCTTGCTTTCGGCAATGTTCCTGATGTCGATGTCGGCCGTCGGACCGGGCTTCATCACGCAGACGGCGAATTTCACGGTGAAACTGGGCGCCGCATTCGCATTCGCCATCATTATTTCCATACTGATCGACTTCGTCGTGCAGGCCAATATCTGGCGCATCGTCACCATCACCCGCATGCGCGCGCCGGCGATTGCCAATGCCGCCATTCCGGGCTCGGGTTATCTGCTCGCCATTCTCGTCATCATCGGCGGCCTGTTCTTCAACATCGGTAATATCGGCGGCGCTGGCCTCGGCTTCAACGCCATGATCGATCTCGACCCGAAGATCGGTGGCGCGATCGGCGCGCTGGCGGCCATCGGCATCTTCCTGTCGCGCCGGGCGGGCATCGCCATGGACCGCGTCGTTTTCGTGGCCGCCTTCGTCAAACTCGCGCTGATCGTTTATGCGGCTTACGTCTCCGGCCCGCCCGTGGCGGAAGCCTTCCGCCAGACCTTCCTGCCCGATACCATCGATTTCGTCACCATCACCACCATCGTCGGCGGCACGGTTGGCGGTTATATCACCTATGCTGGCGCACATCGCCTGCTGGACAAGGGCATGGTGGGCGTTGAAAATATCAACGCGGTCAATCGTGCGGCGCTAAGCGGCATCGCGATTACCGGCGTGCTGCGCTACATCCTGTTCCTTGCCATCCTCGGTGTCGTCGCCAGCGGCGTGGTCATCGATCTCTCCGGCAAGGCGGCAAACCCCGCCGGCCAGGCTTTCCATGCCGCCGCCGGCGATATCGGCTTCCGCCTGTTCGGCGCGGTCTTCCTCGCCTCGGCCATGACCAGCATCATTGGTGCGGCCTATACTTCCGTGTCGTTCCTGACGGCTTTCAAGCCTGACATAACGGAGCGCCAGCGAAACCTGGCAACCGTCGGCTTCATCGCCATTTCGCTGATCGCCTATGTCATCATCACCACACCACCTGCAGCCATGCTCGTCTTCGTCGGCGGCCTCAACGGTCTCGTTCTGCCGATCGGCCTTTCGATCTTCATGTATGCAGCCTGGAAACGCGCGGACCTGATGCACGGTTATCACTACCCGCGCTGGTTGCTGGTGCTTGGCGTGCTGACCTGCGCACTCACCTGGTATATGGCCTATAAGTCGGCGGGCGCTATCTTCGCCCTGCTCGGCTACTGATAAATTCAAGGGAGGCAAACATGGCCGCTATCGATCTCAACAGCGATCTTGGCGAAAGTTACGGCGCGTGGCGCATGGGTGACGACGAGGCGATGCTCGCCATCGTCTCCAGCGCCAACATCGCCTGCGGATTTCACGCAGGTGATCCGGCCGGCATCTACCGCACCGTCAAGGCCGCTGCCGAAAAAGGCGTGGTTGTCGGCGCCCATGTCTCCTATCCGGACCGCGTCGGCTTCGGCCGCCGTGATCTGGACGCGACCTCGGAAGAGCTGATTGCAGATGTCATCTATCAGATCGGCGCGCTGAAAGGCGTCGCCGCCGCTGCCGGCACCACGGTGCGTTACGTCAAACCGCATGGCGCGCTCTACAACCGCATCGCCAATGACGCGAAACAGGGGCAGGCCGTTATCGACGGCATCAAGGCGATAGACTCGTCGCTGGTATTGATGGGTCTTGCAAATGCCCCCATCCTCGATCTCGCCCGCAAGTCCGGTCTTGCCGTCGTTGCCGAAGCCTTTGCGGATCGTGCCTATACGCCTCAGGGCCAGCTCGTTTCCCGCCGGGAAGCCGGTGCCGTATTGCATGACGCGGCAAAGATCGCCGACCGCATGGTGCAGCTCGCCCGCGAAGGCACGCTGGAGGCAATCGATGGCAGCATCATAAAAATCGAGGCGCAATCCATCTGCGTGCATGGCGACAGCCCCGGCGCGGTTGCCATCGCCCAGGAAATCCGCCGCCGTTTCGAGGCTGATGGCATCGACATCCGCTCCTTCGCATCCAATCGCTGAAAGGGTAGCCGATGACGATACCGACATCCTATCTCAACCACACGGACGCGGACGCCGCGCGAAAGGCCCGCGCCATCTATCGCGACGGCCTCGTCGCACCAACCTCTGGCATCGCACCCGGCTTCACGCAGGCGAACATGATCGTGCTGCCGCGCGACTGGGCCTTTGATTTCCTGCTTTATGCGCAGCGCAATCCCAAACCCTGCCCGGTGCTTGATGTCTCCGATCCCGGCTCGCCCACCACGCTTCTCGCACCCGGTGCCGATCTCAGAACTGATCTGCCGCTCTACCGCATCTGGCGGGACGGCAAGCTTGCCGAGGAAACGGCTGATGCCACCGCTGCCTGGGCTGAGCGTGACGATCTCGTCGCTTTCCTGATCGGCTGCAGCTTCACCTTTGAAACGCCGATGGTGGAAGCGGGCATCGAAATCCGCCACATGACCGACAAGAGTAATGTGCCAATGTATCTCACCAACCGGCCCTGCCGTCCGGCGGGTCGGCTGAAGGGCAATATGGTCGTTTCCATGCGGCCGATCCCGGCGTCGCGTGTTGCCGATGCGGCAACAATTTCGGGACGTTTTCCGGCGGTGCATGGCGCGCCCGTGCATGTCGGCGCGCCGGAAGAAATCGGCATCATCGATCTTGCCAAACCCGACTTCGGTGATGCAGTGCGGATCGAGCCGGGTGAGGTTCCGGTCTTCTGGGCCTGCGGTGTGACCCCTCAGGCCGCGGTCATGGCATCCGGCGTGCCTTTTGCGATCACCCATGCGCCGGGCCACATGTTCATCACCGATATTCCCGATTCCGCCTATCACGCGTGAGGATATGATGCGTTTTCTCCCCGTCAGCCTCACCACCATTCTTGTCGAACTTGCCGATCTCGATGAAACGCTGGCGCTTTTCGCCTCGCTTCAGAGTGATCCGGTTGAGGGCATCGAAGAGACGGTGCCGGCGGCCCGCACGTTGATGATCCGTTTCCGCCCCGAAAAGATCGGTGCGGAGACGCTGGCCGCGCAGCTCGCAAGCCGTGATCTTTCGGCGAAAATTGCACCTTCGGACAATCTCGTCGAAATCCCAGTCCATTATAATGGCGAGGACCTCGCCGATGTTGCCGAACTGACCGGCATGAGCATAGAAGAGGTCATCCGTCGCCACACCGAAAGCGAATTCACCGTGGCCTTCTGCGGTTTCGCCCCCGGTTTCGGTTATCTGGTCGGCGGCGATCCGGGCCTGCATGTGCCGCGCCGGCAAAGCCCGCGCACCCGCATTCCGGCCGGTTCAGTGGCATTGGCCGGAGCCTTCAGCGGCGTCTATCCGCAAAACAGCCCCGGCGGCTGGCAGATCATCGGCACGACGCCGGTGAAAATGTGGGATATTGACCGCGATCCCGGCGCACTTTTCCAGCCGGGTTACCGGGTGCGTTTCTTCGACATGAGCAAGGCCGGCAAGACGGTCGATATTCCCGTCTCGACACCGCGTAGCTCCCAAAAAGAACCGACAAAGGACGGCCCACATTTCGAGGTGCTCGCCGCACCCATGCCCGCCATCTTTCAGGATCTCGGTCGCTTCGGCCAGACCGGGCAGGGTGTATCGGCTTCCGGCGCCTTGGATCGTGGTGCGTTCAACGCCGCAAACCGCATCGTCGGCAATCCGGTTAATACGCCGTGCCTTGAACTGACGCTCGGCGGTTTTTCCTTCAGGAGCACAAGCCGCACTGTCATCGGCATTGCCGGTGCGCCCTGCCCCGTCACCATCAATACGGCGGAGAGCAGCTTCGCGGCAAAGACCGATGGCCCGGTATCCCTCGAACCCGGCGATGTCGTGACTTTCAGCCAGCCGCCGAAGGGCATGCGCTGTTATCTTGCGGTACGCGGCGGCTTTGATGTCGAGCCGGTACTCGGCAGTTTCGCAACCGACACGCTGGCTGTTGTCGGTCCCGAACCGGTGGGTGCTGGCGCCGTCCTTTCGCTCAAGGGTGAGACGTCCGGCCTCTCCAGCGTATCGATCAACGAAGTTCCGGCCTTCGAACCGCCGGCAACCGGTGAGGTCGTGACACTGGACGTCGTTCTCGGCCCCCGTACCGACTGGTTCACGCAGAAGGGTATCGAGACGCTGACCGGCCAGCTCTGGCAGGTCACGCCGCAATCGAACCGCGTCGGCATCCGCCTTGCCGGCGACGTGCCGGTGGAACGCAAGGACAGCGCCGAACTGCCGAGTGAAGGCACGGCGACAGGGGCGATCCAGATACCGCATAGCGGCCAACCGGTTCTCTTCCTTGCCGATCACCCGCTGACCGGCGGTTATCCCGTCATCGGCGCGGTGGCGGAATATCATCTCGATCTTGCCGGGCAGATCCCCGTCAACGCCAAAATCAAATTCCGCCCGATCGGCCCATTCGCCGAAATCGCGGCCAAGAACATAGAATTCCTAGGAGAAGAGCGATGAAAAAAGTGCTGATTGCCAATCGCGGCGAGATCGCGGTGCGCATCATCCGCGCATGTCGCGATTATGGCCTGCAATCGGTCGCCGTTTATGCCGATCCCGATCAGGATGCGCTTTTCGTCCGGCTGGCGGATGAAGCCTATGCGCTGGAAGGCGTGCGCCCGGCCGAGACCTATCTCGATATCACCAAGCTGATCGCGATTGCCAAACGTGCCGGCGCGGATGCCGTGCATCCCGGCTACGGCTTCCTGTCCGAGCGTGCTGAATTCGCGCAGGCCGTGCTTGATGCCGGCTTGATCTGGATCGGCCCTGACCCGCAGGTTATCGAAGCATTGGGCGACAAGGTCGAGGCGCGGCGCATCGCCACAGGCGTCGGCGCACCGCTGGTCGCCGGCAGCGACGGCCCGGTCTCTTCCGCCGCCGAAGTCACCGCCTTTGCCGAAGAACACGGCCTGCCCGTCGCCATCAAGGCAGCGCATGGCGGCGGTGGTCGCGGCCTGAAGGTTGCGTGGAAGATGGAAGAGATCGCCGATCTCTACGAATCCGCCGTGCGCGAGGCGACGGCCGCCTTCGGCCGCGGCGAGTGCTTCCTCGAACGTTTCCTTGACCGGCCGCGCCATATCGAGGCGCAGGTTCTCGCCGACAAGCACGGCAATGTGCTGGTACTCGGCACCCGCGACTGCTCGCTGCAGCGCCGGAACCAGAAACTGATCGAAGAAGCCCCTGCCCCCTTCCTGTCCGCCGAACAGCGTCAGAAAATCCACGCGGCCGCCAAGGCGATCTGCGCTGCCGCCGGTTATTCCGGCGCCGGCACCGTCGAATTCCTTCTCGGCGTCGACGGCACGATTTCTTTCCTCGAGGTCAATACGCGCCTGCAGGTGGAACATCCGGTTACCGAGGAGACCACAGGCATCGATCTCGTCATCGAACAGTTCCGCATTGCCGAAGGCCACAAGCTACGGGTGCTCGAAACGCCGGAGCCGCGTGGCCACTCCATGGAGTTCCGCATCAATGCCGAAGATCCCGGCCGGGGTTTCCTGCCCACACCCGGCTCGATCTCGGTTTTCGACGCACCTTCAGGTCCCGGGATTCGCGTGGATAGCGGTGTCGTCAGCGGCTCCAGCGTGCCTGGCGTATTCGACTCGCTGATGGCGAAGCTGATCGTCACCGGTGCCGACCGCGATCAGGTCCTGCGTCGCGCCCGCCGCGCGCTGAAGGAGTTCCGCATCGAAGGCATCGCCACGGTGCTACCATTTCATCGCGCCGCGATCGAAACCGAAGACTTCATCGGCACGGATGGGTTCAAGGTTCATACCCGCTGGATCGAGACCGATTTCGCCGCCATGCCGGATGCGATGGAACGACCGGCACCGGCCGACGACCCTTCCGTTACTCGCACTTTTCTGGAAATCGACGGCAAGCGCGTATCGGTTGGCCTGCCCAGCCTGCTGCTCTCCAGTCTCGGTGCGGTTAGCGGCAGCAGCGCGGCTGTTCCGGGCGCCGCCGCCACCAAGGAAAAGGAAGGTGAAATCCTCGCCCCGGTTTCCGGCACCTTGCAGTCCTTCAAGGTGGAAGACGGCGACACGGTTTCGCAAGGCGATCTTTTGGCCGTCATGGAAGCCATGAAGATGGAGACGCAGATTGTCGCCCCCAAGGCCGGCAAAGTCCGTCTGATCGTCAAGGAAGGCGACTATCTGCAGGCGGGCGCTGCTCTTCTCGACATAGCCGGCTAATATACGGACGGGCCATCAGGCCTCACAATTGCAGATCGCGCATCCCCGGCGGCGGAACCCTTTCGCCGCCGGGCCGTTTATGGCGCGACCTGCTAACTACTGTGAGGGAAATATGGCCGGACGCACCTTGCTTCAGTTCTTCCATTGGTATTATCCGGACGGAGGGAAATTATGGAGCGAGGTGGCCGAAAAGGCCGAAAGCCTTGCGAAAATGGGTATCACCGATGTTTGGCTGCCGCCCGCCTACAAGGGCGCCGCCGGTGGTTATTCGGTGGGTTATGACACCTACGATCTCTTCGACCTCGGCGAATTCGACCAGAAGGGCACCGTCGCCACCAAATATGGTGATCGCGCCGCGCTCGAACATGCCGGACGAACGCTGAAGGAAAACGGCATCCGCGTCATTCACGATGTCGTTCTCAATCATAAGATGGGTGCCGACGAGAAGGAAAAGGTGCGGGTTCGCCGCGTCAATCCTGAGGACCGACCCGAGATCGATGATGAAGACTTTCCGGCGCTTGCCTATACACGCTTCACCTTTCCCGGTCGCAACGGCAAACATTCCAAATTCATATGGGACCTGAAGTGCTTCAGCGGTGTCGACCATATCGAGGAACCGACCGAAGACGGCATTTTCCGCCTCGTCAACGAATATGGCGATGGGGAATGGAATGAGGAAGTCGATCAGGAAAACGGCAATTTCGACTATCTGATGGGTGCGGATGTCGAGTTCAGGAACCGGGCGGTTTACGAGGAACTCAAATATTGGGGCCGCTGGCTCTCCGAGCAGGTGCAGGTTGATGGCTTCCGCCTGGACGCCGCAAAACATATCCCGGCCTGGTTCTTCCGTGACTGGGTCGGCCATATGCGCGAAACGGTCGATCCGGATCTCTTCGTCGTGGCGGAATATTGGCACCCCGATCTCGAGGCGCTGAAAAGCTATCTCGAACTGGTCGACAAGCAGCTCATGCTTTTTGACGTCGCGCTTCACCACAGCTTCCATGACGCCTCGAAACAGGGCGGTGATTTCGACATGCGCAACATCTTCGATGGCTCGCTTGTCTCCGCCGTTCCCGACCACGCCGTCACGCTGGTCGATAATCACGACACCCAGCCGCTGCAATCGCTGGAAGCGCCGGTGGAACCCTGGTTCAAGCCTCTTGCCTATGCCATCATTCTGCTGCGCGAAGAGGGCGTGCCCTGCGTCTTTTATCCCGATCTGTTCGGCACCCGTTATACCGACACCGGAAATGACGGCAACGAACACGAGATCATCATTCCCGCCATCGAATGCCTGCCGAAACTCATCGAGGCCCGCAGCCTTTTCGCCAACGGAGCCCAGACGGATATTTTCGACGACCCGAGTTGCATTGCCTTTATTCGCCACGGCACCGCCGATGCGCCGGGCTGTGTGGTGGTGATGTCGAATGGCGAGCCGGCGGAAAAGCAGATCGATCTCGGTCCCGATCACGCCGGGGCGGTCTGGCGCGACTTTCTCGGGCACCGTGAAGAACATATTACCTTTGATGAGAGCGGCAAGGGCGTCTTTCCCACCAATGGCGGCAGCGTCAGCGTGTGGGTTCCAGCCGATTCCGAGTGAGGGACAATCGCCCCGTCCCGAAACTTCTGCTCACTCGGCGGACACGAGACGGCGCGGACCCGCGCCGTCATCGGCCAGAACATCATTCGGGTTGCGTAACGGACAATCATCCAGCGAAAGGCACCCGCAACCGATACAGCCGGTAAGCTGATCGCGCAGCATGATCAGGTTGTTGATGCGAAGCTGGAGCATTTCCCGCCAGGATTGGGAAAACCTGCGCCAATCGGCCGTCGTCGCTACCCTGTCTTGCGGCAGATCGGCCATCGCATCCCTGATGATGCTGAGCTGTATACCGGCCCGCTGCGCGATGCGGATGATGGCGATGCGCCTCAGAACGGCGCGATGATAACGACGTTGATTACCGGCGGTGCGCCAGCCCTCGATCAATCCTTTCGCCTCGTAAAAATGGATTGTGGAGACGGCAATACCGCTGCGACGGGCAACCTCCCCGACCGTCAGGCTGTGTTTAAATATGGTATTTTCCATTCTGGCTCCTGCTTCCGGACGATTTCCGCTCGGAAAACGCGGAAACACACTGAAGAGCAGCCGGTATAATTCCTCAACCATAGTTGAGGTCAATAGAAGAATGGTCAAAAAAAGAGGCGCCAGAAGGCGCCTCTGAATTTCGTGACTGTGTCCAGATCAGAACTTCGCTGTCATGCTGATCCAGAAACGTCGGCCTTCCATGACGGTGTTAAAATCGTCGGTGCCGACATCCTTGTCGAAGACATTGTAGACGGCGGCATTGAGGTCGACATTTTCGGCGACCGCGTATTTCGCCCCGATATCCAACGTGGTGTAGGCGTCATATTTGCGACCGGCCTTGCCATTGATCGTCACCGGCGTGCCATTCGTGCCGATGCGCGGGCCGGCGTTGATTTCCGATCCGTGGTAATTCAGCGAGGCCCAGGCTTCCAGACCATCGATCGGGGTCACCCAGTCGCCGCGTAGATTGGCCATATGCTCAGGTGTGCGCGCCAGCGGGAAACCTTCGTAGTCACCGGTTTTCTGTTCGGAATGCGTATAGGTATAGTTGCCGCGCAGCGTCAGTTCCGGCGTCGCATACCAGGTCGCCGTCAGTTCCACACCCTGAATGACCGCATCGTCGATGTTGTAGTTATACCAGAGACGATAGTTGCGGTCTTCGCTCCAGCGGGCCGGTGTTCCATCCGGATTGAGCACCAGCGCGTTGGAAATCTTGTCCTTGAAATCGGTGTAGAAATAGGTGGCACCGAGAGCAACATCGCCATTGTCCCAGAGGGCGGCGACTTCGTAGCTCGTACTCTTTTCCGCTTCGAGGTTGGGATCACCGATGATCACGCCGCAGGTGCCGCTTGGGCCATAGCTGCAGCCGCCGCCACCCGTCGTATAGGCGTAACCCGGCGCGATCTGGCGGATTTCCGGGGCGCGGAAACCGGTGGAAATGCCGCCCTTGATGGTCAGCTCTTCGGTCGCACTCCAGACGCCATAAAGGCGCGGGCTGAAGTGATTGCCATACTTCTCGTGATTATCGAGACGAAGACCGCCCGTCAGCGCGAAATTATCGACAATGCGCCATTCATCCTCAAGGAAGAGCGCCCATTGCGTCGCCGAAAATGTCTCATCGCGACCGGTGCGGCGTCCCGGATTCTGGTCCGTCAGCCGCGCCTCGAAATATTGTCCGCCCGTGACCAGCGTGTGGTTGCCGAACAATTCGAAGGGCGTGGTGAACTTGCCGTCGAGAACGGTATTGCGCACTTCCGGCGAGCGCGGGTTTTCGGTCACGCGGCCCGTGCGGATATTTCTGGTGAAGTTGGTGCGCTCCGCCCATTCCTGCTGGAACGAGAATTCGGATGTGGTCGGCCCCCAGCGGCCGGTATGCGACAGGGACCAATGGTCACGCGTATTGGTGTTGTAGGTGCCGTTGGCATCCGTCGCTGCCAGCGTCTCGCCGGGTTCGGCGTCGCGACGCAGCCGCGTCTTGCCGCCTTCGAGATAGATGTCATGATCTTCATTCGGCGTGAATGTCAGGCGGCCGTTGAAATCATATTCCCTGGCGCCTGTGGTGCCGTTCAGAATACCATCTTCGCCGCGCGTGAAGCCCCTGCCCCAGACCTGCAGGCCGAGCTGGTCCTTCAGGATCGGTCCGTTGGCATACCAGGAGACCTGACCGCTATTGCCGAATTTGGAATGTTGCTGAACCGTGCCTTCGGTCGTGACCGAGCCGGACCAGACATCGCCGACCTTGCGGGTGATGATGTTGATGACGCCGCCCATGGCATCCGAACCATAAAGCGAGGACATCGGCCCACGCACTACCTCGATGCGTTCGATCGCCGAAACCGGCGGCACGAAACTCTGTTCGAAGCCGGAATTGCCGTTTGTGCGGGCATCGCGTGTGCTCTGCCGCTTGCCGTCAACCAGAACCAGCGTGTAAGCGCCGGGCAATCCGCGAATGAAAATATCCTTTTCATTGGCAATGCCGGTGACGGACACGCCCTGAACTTCGCGCAATGCATCGGTCAGATCGCGGTAGGACCCTTTTTCCAGATCTTCCCGCGTGACAACCGTGATGCTGGCCGGAGCATCCTTCACATTCTGCTCGAAGCCGGATGCGGTGACCACAATCTGCTGAAGAACCGTGGTTCCCTCGGGGGCCTGCTGCGCGAAAGCCGGCATAGCAAGGCCCAAAGCCGTGCCCGCCATTGCTGCAGAAACACCGGTCTTTATTATTGTCGCAGCCCTGTTCTGACCGCGGTACTTCAATTCCATGTTACGCCCCCGCATTTAACTTGAGAATTTAACCCCACTTATTTAGGAGGGGGTGCGGGCGCAACGCGTTTGTTTTCGAACAGTTCTAAATTCCAGAAATTGCAAAAAGGGCTCCCCGAATAAGCGGCGGAGTAAAAAAATCGCAAGATGACAACCGGCAAGAGAAAAGAAGAACCAGCCTCCACGACAAAACCCGACAGGCTCGGACAACTGAAATTACTTGTCGCTTTTGATGCGTTGTTGCGGGAAGGCAGTGTAAGCCGGGCTGCGGCGGGCATGGGACTGCCGACATCTTCAATGAGCCGCATCCTGCAACAGCTCCGGGAAAGATACGGAGACCAACTTTTTTTGCGTACTGGCCAGGGCCTGCGCCCTACCCCCTTTGCGGAGAATATGCGGCTGCGCATTCGTTCGCTGGCGGCGGAGGCCGAAAACCTGATCGACTATTCGCAGGACAGACCGGAGGCGCCGGCCGCCTTCGATAAAAGCGGTTGGGAACAGCCGGTATTGATGAAGGCGCCGCCGCTTTCCCTTCGCCCCAGCGTTCTTCTGGAAGGCCAGCCGACACCGGAAAATATTGCCGACCGTCTCGCCCGCATTGGGCACAATGCCGATCCGCAGCACCGGCTTGCCAAATATATCGCGACCTCGGCAATGGGCATCGGCAACAGCCGACCGCTCGCCCAAGACGAGGCGATGGATGCGCTGTCGATCATTCTCGAGGGCGATGCCGATCCCATACAGATCGGCGCACTGCTCGCCACCATGCATTATCGCGGCGTGACCGCGGCCGAACTTGCCGGCTTCATCGAGGCCATGTGGCAACATATCGAAAGAGATCGGCAGCAGCCGGCGGCGGCGGATCTTGACTGGCCGGCCTACATGTCGCCGAAACATCGCGATGCGCCATGGTTCCTGCATTCAGCCCGCCTGGTTTCCATGGCGGGATACAGCGTTCTCTTGCACGGCCATGTGGGTCAGGGCGAAAACGGCGGCAAGCTTGAACTTGCCGCACAGGCCTGCGGCATTCCCCTTTGCCATTCGCTTTCACAGGCGGCCGAAGCCACATCCTCAGAACGTATCGCCTATCTGCCGATCGGTGGCCTGTCCCTGCAATTTCAGAGCCTGCTCGGCCTGCATGGCATTCTGGAGATGCGCCTGCCGCTCAACACGGTCGTCCATCTTCTCAACCCGCTTCGCGCCCGAAGCACTATCATCGGCGTGGCCCGGCCATCCTATCAGGAACTTCACCGGGACACAGCGCGGCTGCTTTCGGTGGAAAACCTCGCCATTCTCGGCAATACGCGGGATTTTGCGCAATTCACCCCTTTCCGCACCACCCGGATTTTTGGCCTTTCAAAGGGCAGGGATATCGAATTCCTCATTCCCGCCCGCGAGGCGCCGCCCGCCGAAATGCCGACCATGTTCACCACTTTCGAATATTGGCGGGCGGTCTGGACGGGGGCGGCGAGGGACGAAAGAGCCGAAACCATCATCATTTCCACCGCCGCCATCGCGCTGATGCTGGTCAATGATATGACTCTGCCCTTTGAGGAAGCCTATGCACGTAGCCTTCGGCTCTGGAACGACAGGGCGCGTAATCTGGCCAATGCGTGACTAGCCGTCAGGCATTGGTGCCTGCTTTTTTTAGCGCCAGATATTCCCAGAGGGCGACGAGCAGGAGAATTCCCGTGCTTGCCAGTTGCAGCACAAAAAGCGGAATACCCGGTACCGGCAAAAGCAGGCAGAGCGCCACCACGCCGGCAAAATGCGAAACCGGCCGCTGATAGGCGGCGGCAATCTTGACGCCGATATTGCCGGCCAGAAACAGGACGGGACCGCCGAGAATGGCGATGGCCTCCCGCATGGTCGCGCCTTCGCGCGCGTGGGAGAGGCTGAAATCCTCACCTACCGCCGTCAGGATAATGCCGGCTACAATGGGCAAGTGCCCGTAGTTAAAAAGATTATGGGCAATCTTCGCTTTTTCTTCGGCGTTCTCGGCTTTTCTCGAAGCCTCTTCCTGCCCGTGATGAAAATAGATCCACCACATCGCCACGGTGCTGACGAAAGCCGAGCAGAAGACGATGAATGTCAGACCAGAATTCATATATTCCGTGGCCGTGCGCCCCGTGGTGAGGATCGTTTCTCCTAGGCAGATGATGACGAAAAGCGCACATCGCTCCGCCAGATGCTCGCCGGAAAGATGCAGCCTGTCCTCGTCGCTTGAGGCCACGCCCGGCACGACATAACGGCAGGCGGGACCGGCATATTCTATTGCAAGCGCGATGCCCCACAGAAGAATGCGATCCGCCAGATCGACCAATCCACCGGCCAGCCAGAACAGGCTTGATACCGCGAGCCAGATCGTCACGCGCACAAATACCAGAAAAGACTGCCGGTCTTCATCCTTGAAAGCATACAGCGCAAAGAGGCTTCGCCCCACCTGCATCGCGCTGTAGATCAGGGCGAAGACAAGGCCCTGTTCCGCAAAAGCCTCCGGCAGCGCGATGGCGAGCAAAACGCCACCGAACATCAGGACAAACAGCAAAATCCTGACCGGTTCCTTTTCCGTGTTCAACAGGTTTGTGATCCAGGTGGTGTGTATCCATAGCCACCAAAGCGATAATATCAGGATGCCCGCCTCAAGCGCGGCCGTCGGCCCAAAATCTTTGGCGAGGGCGTGAGAGAGCTGGATCAGCGCGAAAACGAAGACCAGATCGAAGAACAATTCGGGGAAACTGGCTTTTCCGGCATCCTGCCCCTCCCGCCTTATCCAGCTTTCCCCATCCGCCTTGCGTGAATAAGTCTCGCCCTTGGCTCTCATGCCACCCCCGTCAGATGTTGGTTGTCGCGATACGTCCGCTCACCAATGGCCTCTCACCGTTGGGAAAAAATCTCTTCGCTGCCCGCTTCGACCGGGTTCAATTTTTGACCGGGAAACTCCAGCGCCCGCGCACTGTCGGGATAAAAACGCGGCCCGACCAGACGAACCTTTTTTCCCGACACGTCGGTGATGTAGTTCGGGACCAAGACCTTTGGCGGAAGTGGGGTGCTATCTGCCCTGGAAACCTCGAGCGTGCTGACCTCGATAGGTTGGGCAAATACCGGCAAGCCCGTCATAGTGGCGAGCGCGGCTGCGAGAAAAAATGATCTTGGAAACATGGGACGCATCCTGGCACAATTGTTTGCGCCATAAACCGCCCTCGCCCGCTTTGGTTCCGCCCCTTTCAGATGTCCTCATCGAGGTAGGAGCTATATTGGACATAGTCCGCGCTCGGTTGCCCATCGATGATTTCGGGCGGCCTACCTTGACCGCCGGGAAGATGGCCGGCGTTTTCGAGCTCCGCCCTCAGAAGCTTTTCAATGGCCCTGTCCCGGGGCAAAGCGTTGTCCGCCATATAGAGAGCGACGGAGAGTTCCATATCATCCGGAAAATTCATCGGCTCAGCCATCCGTTTAAGCAATGAAGCGCAAACGCGGGACCTTGCCGAAAGTTCAACATCGCCCGCCTCCACCCGAGGCCCATCGTCTTTCAAATGTGCATTCCCGTGGAACTCATCCCGGGTTTTTACAGCGGCCGGACACGCCTTTTATCCGGTGCTACACGCCCACTTTGACAGGTGATCGGTGCATACAGATTGCACTTTTCTGCCCTTGCCAGCGCTTTTCCGACGAAAAGTATGCCCGACTCAAGCGTTTGAAAGCAATCACGGAAAAACGCAAACGAAAGCTAATTCGGACTTAGTTTTCATTACCCTGCATTAACCATAGAAACCCCTTGGCTGCACTGTTGATATCAGCAGCCTCATGCGAATCTCTTTTTCTTGCGGAAACGGCGTCAATGTAACTTCGGTCTGCTTTTTCCGCAAGCAGAGACCGTTTTCCACGCTCCGTTAACTCAGCATGGCATGCTGGCCTCCATAGTGTCCTTACGCCCTCTCAACTGCGCCAGAAGCATTGTCTGCAGGTCGAAGCCGCCTTCCTGCGCCTTACGGGTCAGATTGCGCAGATACCCGCCAAGCGAACTTATCTGGTCTGCTTTCTGCAGAAGGCAGGCGAGAATGGCTGCGGTTCCCTGTCGGCCAAATGTGGCAAGCGCATCCTGATAGGCGGACTGGCTGATGTTGAACATGGTTTTGATCACCGATGTCGCCACTTCCAGATCGCGCCAGCCTGTAACCGCTCCGCCTGGGGCATAGAGCGTGATATCAGGGCAAGCCTTCAAAACCAAAACAATATCAGGAACAAAAAATTGCTTATGAAGAACAGGCTTTGGCGATGGCGGTGAAGGTTTTGCACTGATGGGTGCCGCATATGCCGGCTGGGCGCTTACCGTGCTGGCAGGTGCAGTGGTTACCGGTTCGTGCAAATCCTGCCGTTTAGATATGGATTCGGATTCTGAATTCTTTATGAGGCGCTCATTTTGGCAGTCATTGCCGCCCAAATTTTCCGATTTTTCAATATTTTCCAGATAGTTGGTTACTTCAGCACGCAAAGAGGCCAAAAAACCGCCGATTTCTTTGAGTTCCGCGGGCTTGGAATTGCGACCGAGAGAGCGGGCAATGGCGTTGTAACGTGTCTGAAACCCTTCGAAGGCTTCGACCTGACCGCTCGCAGCAATCATGTCGCAGAGTTTCTGGATATCGCGGCGGCAAAGGCTGATACTTTCACGAAGCCGCTGAAGATCGAGCCGCTCGCTGACGATGCGTTCGGCGAGTTCCTCAATTTCCGCTTTGCGGGCAAGAAGCGGTGCCAGCGAAAAACCGTACGCCTCGCTGATTTCCCCTCCCCGGTGTTTGCGGGCGTATCGTTTTCCGTTCGGGCTGTCCTTGCGAATGATGAGGCCGGCTTCGACAAGAGCCGAAAGATGCCGGCGCAATGTCTGTTCGGCCATGCCGTGGGCACGGAGTGACAATTGCGCATTCGACGGGAAGACGACCAAACCGGCTTCGCTGGAAAGTTCGTTCTTGGGATAAAAACTCAAAAGCGCGTTCAGGACCGCAAGCGAGCGATCGGTCACGCCAAGCAAAGGCCTGGCTTCACAGACCGAACGATAGAGTTTCCATTTATCGACCGCTTCGATCTTCTTGTTTTTCTGCGTGGCAAATTGAGTCGCGAGGACGCCAAACGACATCGCTCGCCGCCCAAAGGGCGTCGTTACACATGTGCTGTCCATGTCTTTCACCTTTCACAAGGCAAAAGAAAATCGCTCACCGAAAAATTCGATGCCAAGACTCTTGACTATGATTCGCGGAAATGAGATTCTTCGGGTGCTTAAATCAAAGAAAGGCTTCCGCGCGGCAACGTTCGGGGGCTTTTTTCTTTTGTGATGCGTCTCCTGTTAGTCGTTCGAGTTAAAACTCACTGCTTGGACCGGTATTCGGCAAACAGCGTTTGAAGATGTTCCAGAACGAACTCGGCAAATTCCGGTGCTTCGTTCTTGTCGATAGAGATATCCAGCTTGCGGTCGCTTTCGACGACCTTTGCCAGCCGGCCGCCGGTTTCGGATGACCAGACACCGGTTTTTTTTGCCTGCGCCTTGGGCTTCAGAAAATCCAGAAGCGACTTGAAACGGTCTTCCGATGGCAGGGCAGCAACCGAGGCATCCCTCACATAGGCACGGGCCGCTTCCTTGACCTGAGAAGAGGAAAGCTGATCGGCAAGGTCCATCCAGTTACGACGGCCAACAGTTGGGGCGGGGCCAATAAGATCGACAAGATCCTCCGGAATGCGGCCGACAACCGACAGCATGTTGGAGAGATCGCCCTTGTGCAGCGACATGGCGGCCATGATCGTATCCCGCGGAAACCGTATCTGCAGTTTCTGGGCAAAGCGCGCCTTTTCGATATAGGTGAGATCCCGACGCTCGTTGTTTTCCTGTCCCTGGGCAACGACGAGCTGCTCATCGCTGAGATCACGTACGACGGCCTTGACCGGAATACCGAGGCTGGAGACGGCGCGCAGGCGACGGTGACCAAAGGCGACCTGATAACGGCCGGGGAATTCGGGATGCGGGCGCACCAGAATGGGAACCTGCTGGCCCTGTTCACGAATGGCTTCAACCAGACCTGCATCCGCCTCTTCGGAGGCTGGCATGCGATCAGGTATGAAAGAGGGATCGATATCGGCAGGGTTGAGCGAAACGATCGTGAGACCTTCTGCGAGCTGCCTTTCGATTTCTTCCGCACGCTTGGCGCGTTCCGATACCTCGCTGAGCGACTGGCCGATCATACCAACCGGGGAATTCAGAACGTCGGTCACGAGTTCCGGGGAACCAAGGATGGGCCTGATACGCGGACGCGACCGCTCGGATGCGGTCTCATTGCTGTCGGCGGCCGGAGTGCCAAGATTGGCGAATATCTGTTTTCTGCTCATGCTGCCCTACCCCACGCTTTTTTAATCAGTCCTTCGATTTCAGCGTTTACGTTGTTCATGGCTTCCAGCGCACGGTCATAGGTGGACCGGGTGAACTGGGTTCTTTCCACTTCGAAAAGTGTCTGGTTGGTCAGTCCGGCATCCGAGACGGCCGTGCTCTTCAGCATCGGGTGGATGAGGACGTTTTCACCGAAAATCGAGCGCAGGAAGGCGACCATCTGGTTCTGCGGTCCGTCGCTCGGTTCAAAACGGGTGATCAGATAACGCATCCAGTTATAGTCGGAACGTGCGCCCGCCCTGCCGATTTCGGCGAGAAGGTCGCCGGTCATGGCAAGGAACTGGTTCATCGACATCACATCCAGCATTTGCGGATGAACGGTGACGAGGACGGATGTGGCGGCGGTCAGCGCCGAAAGCGTCAGATAACCAAGCTGCGGCGGGCAATCGATGACGACGACATCGTAGAAATTCTGCGCCTGGGCAATTGCCTGACCAATGCGGGCGAAAAAGAGTGTATCGCCGGGTGCGCGGCGCATCAGAGCGCGGGGCGTGTCATGTTCGAATTCCATGAGTTCCAGATTGCCCGGAACGATATGGAGATTAGGAATATAGGTGCCGCGAACGATTTCAGCGATCGGCCGGCGTTCGTCATCGTAACGAATGGCGCCATAAAGCGTTTCATTCGGACCGACATCAATCTCTGGCTGATGACCGAAGAGCGCGGACAGGCTGGCCTGCGGATCGAGATCGATGGCGAGCACCCGGTAACCGCGCAGCGCCAGATATTGCGCCAGATGTGCAGATGTCGTGGTTTTTCCAGAACCGCCCTTGAAGTTCATGACGGCGATGACCTGCAACTCTTCGCCATCACGGCGGTGTGGCAGATAACGGCGGGTGCCGCGCGCGCCCTGATCAAGGAATTTTCTGATCTCGTCCATATCCTCAACCGAATAGGAACGGCGGCCGGAGGCTTGGGCCGCATCGAGTTCCGGGCGTTCGGCGGCGATCTGACGAAGATAGGCCTCGCCGATACCGATCAGCCGCGCGGTTTCTGCCGGTGAGAAATGGCGCATGCTCTTTTCGGTGTGTGGTGAAAATGTATTTGCATTATGAGCCTGCAATTGGGCTGACAACGCAGCCGAATGCTGTTGTATAAGACTCGTCAGGTCGGGTGCTCCTGCGGCACGTCTTAAATCGGCACTCTGTGTCATCGGTCTTCTTTCGCTCGAAATTGCAGTAGCGGTTTTTTTCGAAAAAGGCGGTTTTTTCCGCAACTGAGATATAAGCGCCGATTCTCTTTTTGGCGCAATAGGCTTTTTTCTCAGGTGCGAAAGTGCCGCTAAGGCATTGTGGAAGAATCACTTTTGTTTTTTGTGACAGTTTGACGGTTAGCCGCGGCTAACTTCGCCCTGACGATCAGACAGACGGGCGCGGATCGCGTCTTTTCACACAAGGAATGCATGCCCGCGCAGAAGTTTGCCGCGGCCAACTTTTTGGTTTTGACCCACGGCACATCCGATCATCCCGCGGCAAAAAGTGAAGGGTGGACATTCGCGGATGTTTAATCTCTACTCATTGACTAGAGTATCGTTGGGTTCGACGCCCGTCGTCTGGCTGTTCAAGCTGTCGCAGGTTGGAGGAATGAATGTCCTATGATGTCGCTCTCGTCGGGTCGGGTTTCTCGGCCATTTGTACTGCCGCTCATCTTTTATCGTCCCTGCCGGCGGAAGCCTCGATCGCTATCGTGGGCGATGAATCGGATTTCGGGCGCGGCACCGCCTATCGTACCGAACTTCCCTATCATCGGCTGAATGTGCCAGCCGGGCGAATGAGTGTCTTCCCTGACCGCCCCGGTGATTTTGTCGACTGGTTGGCGGAAAATGGGATAGCGGAGGATCCTCTGCTGTTCGCCTCGCGTGGAGACTATGGTCTTTATCTTCGCGACAGGCTGGCGGGTTTGCTTAGAAGTAGGGAGCAACGGGCGCGGGTGGATTTCGTTCGGGCCAAGGCTTCGGCCTGTCGCCCGGATGGCAAGGGTGGATTCTCTTTCGCTCTGGAGAATGGCGAGCAGCTGCGCGCGCAAAATGTCGTTTTGTGTCTCGGTGTCGGCGCGGCGAGTTTGCCGGTGCAAACTGTCGCGAGGGAAGAAGAGGGGCCACAACGTATCATCGGTCACTGCTGGCAGCCGGGATGGCTGTCCAAAGTCAAGGCCGGAGATCGCATCTGTATTCTGGGTTCGGGTCTGACGATGATCGATCAGGTTCTAACCCTGCGGGGAAAAGGGCATCAAGGCCCGATCCATGTTCTCTCCCGACGCGGCCTGGTGCCGCATCCGCATGTCAGCCCGCCTGCTCCCCCCACGGAGCCTGAGCTGCCTGATGGCTCGACGGAGATCAGCCTATTGCTGCAGTCTCTACGCAAACAGGTCAGCGATGGCGCACCGTGGCGCACCGTTATGGATGGTTTGCGGCCGAAAACACAATTGCTGTGGCAACGCCTTACACCTGCGCAGCGCAGCCGGTTTCTTCGGCATGCCTTGCCTTGGTGGAATATCCATCGGCACCGCATCGCGCCTGAGGTCTCTGGTGCTTTCGAGAAGTTGCTCTCGGACGGCATTCTGGAAATTCATGCGGGTTACCTCCGGTCCATAGACGAAGGGGAGGAGGGGATTGCCGTGCGCTACCGCCGCAGACATACACAAGTGGTGAGGGAACTTCAGGTCGATTGGGTCGTCAATTGCACGGGCATGGAGCGGGCCGGCATCGGTCATTCGCGGCTTCTTGAAGCCATGTGCGGCGAGGGTGTTATTTCACTCGACCCTTTCGGGCTCGGGGTCGAGGTTGACGACCACTCCCATTTGCTGCGGACGGACGGACGAAGCTGGCCCGGTCTTTTCGCTGCGGGTGCGCTGACGGCAGGCCGGTTCTGGGAGATAACCGCTGTTCCGGATATTCGTGTGCAGACACAGAAGATCGCACGGGAGATTACGCGGAGAGTGACCGCGAATGATCGGGTTGCTGCACAGGGCTGATCCGGCCGAAGAATCGACCATAGCGAGAGGTGCCGTCATAACAGACATTCTCGGCGCCTCTTGATTCTGATGTTAGCCGCGGCAAACTTTTTCTTTGAATGAATGTGCGGACTATTCATTGGAGGCCGAATTCGCGGATTCGAGGCGGCTGATGAATGTCGCGTGGGCTTTCCGCACGATAGCAACAAACGTTCTTTGGTGAAGTACCGCTTTTTGCCTTCAAAGCGCGCATTCCCGCAATCAACTGGGGTAATAGAACGAGACCGTCTTTGCGGGGTAATGTCCGCGATTGCTAAATAATTTACATAGCTTATGGAAGTTCGTCATAAAAGAGGCTATAAACCCTGTAAATTTCTGAAATTATGAAAATAATTTGCGAGGACCAATGCAGAAACAGAAACTGGTAAGATACGAGACGGCGGACAGTCAGGCCGGCGGACAGCGTCGGCCATTTGCCAAGGCCGTTCGCGCCGGTGATTTCGTTTATGTTTCGGGGCAGGTGCCGACTGTTGATGGCGAGGTCGTGACCGGCGGAATCGTGGCGCAGACCGAGCAGGTGGTCGCGAATATCAGGGATGTTCTGGCGCTGGCGGATTGTACGCTTGCCGATGTGGTCAAGGTCAATGTCTGGCTGGATGATGCGCGGGATTTTTCGAGCTTCAACGCCGTTTTCCAGAAATATTTCATCGATCATCCACCCGCGCGCTCGACCGTGCAATCACCGCTGATGGTCGATGCCAAGGTGGAAATGGACGTTATCGCTTATAAGCCGCTGGCTTGAAGCCCAATTTGCCTATTTTTGAGAGTAAATGATGACCTATCCCTGGCCTGATGCGGGCACACCCCTCAATGCGATTTCGACGCCAATGCCCGTCATTGACGAGGACAGGCTCAGTGCCAATATCCTCAGGGCGCAATCCTATCTGGATGAACACGGTAAGGCTTTCCGTCCGCATATCAAGACGCACAAGATACCGGCTGTCGCAAAACAGCAGCTGCAGGCCGGCGCGATCGGCATTAATTGCCAGAAAGTCAGTGAGGCGGAAGTTTTCGCGGATGCCGGTTTCGATGATATCCTGATCACCTACAATATTCTCGGTGCGGCAAAGCTTTCGCAACTGAAGGCGTTGAATGCGCGCATCGGCGGGCTGAGCGTGGTTGCCGATAGCGCGGTCACGATTGCCGGTCTTGCCGATACATTCGAGGCGGCAAAGCCGCTTGCCGTACTTGTCGAATGCGATACGGGCGGCAAGCGCTGCGGTGTGCAGACGCCGGAAGCGGCATTGGCGCTTGCGGAAAAGATTGTTGCGGCCCCGGGCCTCACATTCAAGGGTATTTTGACCTATCCGGCACCTGATGGGGCCGAGACGGTGGAAAACTTCCTTCGCAAAACCATGGCGTTGCTTGCGGCAAGGGGCATTGACTGCCCGGTCCGTTCCAGCGGCGGTTCGCCCGATTTTTATTCCGCCCATCTCGTTCCTTCCGCGACCGAACATCGGGCAGGCACCTATGTCTATAATGATCGCGCCATGCTGCGCGCGGGACATTGCACGGCAGGCGATCTCGCCATGCATGTTCTCGCCACCGTCGTTTCGAGGCCTACGGCCGATCGGGCCGTGCTGGACAGCGGATCCAAGGCCTTGACCTCGGATCTCCTGGGTTTCAGCGATTATGGGCTGATCGAAGGTTATGAGGGCGCAAAAATCGTCTCGCTTTCGGAAGAACACGCCGTCGTTGATCTGTCCGGCTGCGCCTCCGGGCGGCCTGAAATCGGTGATGTGGTCAAGGTCGTGCCAAACCATACCTGCGTCGTCAGCAATCTTTTCGACAGGATGGTTTTCCATCGAAACGGTGTCGTAACACGCGTTGAGAAGGTCGCAGCGCGCGGTACCGTCTGGTAAAGTTACCCGGCTAATTAAACTGGAATCGGAAGCTGCGAAAATGCAGATACCGGCAACGAGAATCTGGAAATATGCGCATCTTCACGGCGTCGCTCGCCACTGAAACCAACACGTTTTCCCCCGTGCCGACGGATATGGACGCTTTTCGTGCGGCTTTTTATGCCGGGCCGGGCGAGCATCCCGAAACGCCGACGCTCTGCTCGTCGCCCGTGCCGATCCTGCGTCGTCGCGGCAAGGCGGAAGGGTTCACGGTGATTGAGGGAACCTCCTGCTGGGCGGAACCGGCGGGACTTATCCAGCGCCAGACTTATGAAACGTTGCGGGACACGATTCTTGCCGAACTCGCCGCCGCCATGCCCGTCGATGCCGTGGTCCTTGGCCTGCATGGAGCCATGGTGGCGCAGGGTTATGACGATCCGGAAGGCGATTTCCTCTCCCGCATCCGCGCGATGGTTGGACCGGAAGTGCTGGTCGCGGCGGAATTCGATCCCCACAGCCACCTGACGGCGCTCCGGGTCAAAAATCTCGACATCATGGCGACGTTTCTGGAGTTTCCGCACACGGATTTCGAAGAGCGCGGCGAACATGTGGTGGAGATGGCGCTGCGCACGCTTCGGGGAGAGATCAAACCGGTCATCTCGACTTTCGATTGCCGCATGATCACTATTTATCCCACCAGCCGCGAGCCGATGCGTTCTTATGTCGACCGGCTGAAGGCAATGGAGGGCAGGGACGGCATCCTGTCGATTTCGGTCATTCATGGTTTCATGGCCGGCGACGTACCGGATATGGGAACGCGCATCGTTGTCGTCACCGATAATAACAGGGCGAAGGGTGAGGCGCTGGCTGAAAAGCTCGGCCGCGAGCTCTATGCCATGCGCAAGCTGACAGCCATGCCAATGCTGGATACGGAAACGGGTCTCGACCGGGTTCTCGCCATTCGCAGCGGCAATCAGGAGAAGCCGGTCGTGGTATCGGACATCTGGGACAATCCGGGTGGCGGTGTCGCCGGTGATGCCACCCATATTCTGCGGCGCATGGTGGACCACGGCATGGACAATTTCGCTGTCGCGACGATCTGGGACCCGATCGCCGTGTCTTTCTGTCACGCGGCGGGGGAGGGTGCCGAGATTGACCTGCGCATCGGCGGAAAATCCAGCCCGCAAGGCGGCGAACCGCTCGATTTCCGTATAAAGGTGATGCGCACGGCCGAGGCCGGCTGGCAGAGTTTCCGCAACAGCCGCGTAACACTCGGCCGCGCCGCTGTCGTGCGGCCGCTCGGCACGGAGATCGATATCATCCTCATTACCAGCCGGACGCAGACTTATGAGCCGGATATCTTTTCCAATCTAGGCATCGATTTCGCGAAAAAAGACGTGCTGCTGGTCAAGTCGACCAACCATTTCCATGCCGGCTTTGCGCCGGTCGCCTCCGAGATCGTTTATATCGCGGCCCCGACGTCCTATCCGACCGATCCGGCAAAAACGCCCTATCGCAAGGCGAGCCTCGAGCTTTGGCCACGGGTGGCTGATCCGCTGGGCCTGGATTGAGCGGCAGCCGTTCGAGCACTATCGGGACGGAACTCTGAAGCCTTTTTCTGGAAAGGCTTCAGAGGCGCTCAAGCGTGATCAGGAAAAACGCGCTTTCGTTTTGACCTGCTTCGACTGTGAACGGTAAGCCGCCTTCGATCAGCAGACCATCCAGCTTCCCCAGCTGCTCCTTGCCGTCACCGGTGGAAACCGTCAGCGGATCGAGTGCCAGGATAAGTGTCGTGTTGCCGCCTGTTTTCCCCGAAAACGGCCCGGAGTGCCTCCTGACGACATGGCGAAAGGTCGAACGGCGGGTCATGACGTTCAGATCGGTGATCGCGCCGTCGGATAAGATCGCATTGACGGGAACATCGGCCGGAAAGGGCAGGGGCTGGCTTTCCACGGTCAGCATCAGTGGATCGGCGGCCGCAATTGCCAGCGCCATGCCGTTTCCCTCAAGAATGGACAGGGTGCGGTCTATTCCGGGAAAGATCGAAAACGGCCCGTCGCTTGCGACCGTCGCCATGCTGATACGCCAGTCGAAATCATCGACGGAAGAGCCTGGCGGAAAGATGGCGATTTCCACGGTCTCGCCGCCGCCGTTTTTCCAGGGCATTCGCTTGTAGTCGCTTGTGCGCAGCAGGGTCATGGTTGTCCACTTTTGAAAGATCGGCCGGAAACGGTGTTCCCCATTTCCGGCCGTGGCAGGATCAATTGCCGAGGATGCCGGGCAGGCGCAGGCCCTGTTCCTTGGCGCATTCCACGGCGATGTCGTAACCGGCATCGGCATGGCGCATCACGCCGGTTGCCGGGTCGTTCCAGAGCACGCGCTCCAGCCGGCGGGCCGCATCGTCGGTGCCATCGGCGCAGATGACCATGCCGGAATGCTGCGAGAAGCCCATGCCGACGCCGCCGCCGTGATGCAGCGAAACCCAGGTCGCGCCGGATGCCGTGTTGAGCAGCGCATTGAGGAGCGGCCAGTCGGAAACGGCGTCCGAGCCGTCCTTCATGGCTTCGGTCTCGCGGTTGGGCGAGGCGACGGAGCCGCTGTCGAGATGGTCACGGCCGATGACAACAGGCGCCTTCAGCTCGCCGTTCTTCACCATTTCATTGAAGGCAAGCCCAAGACGATGGCGGTCGCCAAGGCCGACCCAGCAAATACGTGCCGGCAGGCCCTGGAATGCGATGCGCTCGCGCGCCATGTCGAGCCAATTGTGCAGATGCTTGTTGTCAGGCAGCAGTTCCTTCACCTTGGCGTCGGTCTTGTAGATGTCTTCCGGATCACCTGACAGGGCCGCCCAGCGGAACGGGCCGATGCCACGGCAAAACAGCGGGCGGATATAGGCCGGCACGAAGCCCGGGAAGGCAAAGGCGTTCTCCAGCCCCTCATCCTTGGCGACCTGGCGGATATTGTTGCCGTAATCGAGCGTCGGAACGCCGGCGTTCCAGAAATCGACCATGGCCTGAACATGCACCTTCATGGAGGCGCGCGCTGCGGCGGCAACGGCCTTCGGGTCGCTTTCCTGCTTGGCACGCCATTCGGCAACGGTCCATCCGGCCGGAAGATAACCATGGACGGGATCATGCGCCGAGGTCTGGTCGGTGACGATATCGGGACGAACGCCGCGACGGACGAGTTCCGGGAAGATTTCCGCCGCATTGCCGATCAGGCCGACGGATTTCGCCTCGCCCGCCTTGGTCCATTGGTCGATCAGCGCCAGCGCCTCATCGAGCGTATGCGCCTTCGCATCGACATAACGGGTACGCAGACGGAAATCGACGCGGGTTTCATCGCATTCGACGGCAAGGCAGCAGGCGCCGGCCATGACGGCGGCCAGCGGCTGTGCGCCGCCCATGCCGCCGAGACCGCCGGTCAGGATCCACTTGCCCTTCAGGTTGCCGTCATAATGCTGGCGGCCGGCCTCGATGAAGGTTTCATAGGTGCCCTGCACGATGCCCTGCGTACCGATGTAGATCCACGAACCGGCCGTCATCTGGCCGTACATGGCAAGGCCCTTCTTATCCAGCTCGTTGAAGTGATCCCAGTTCGCCCAGTGCGGCACGAGGTTGGAATTGGCGATCAGGACGCGCGGCGCATCCTTGTGGGTGCGGAATACACCGACCGGCTTGCCGGACTGCACGATGAGGGTTTCATCCTCGTTCAGATCTTTCAGCGTGGCGACGATGCGGTCGAAATCGTCCCAGGTGCGGGCAGCGCGGCCGATACCGCCATAAACCACCAGCTCATGCGGGCGCTCGGCGACATCGGGGTCGAGATTGTTCATCAGCATGCGCAGCGGGGCTTCCGTCATCCAGCTCTTGGCATTGAGTTCAGTGCCCTGCGGCGCGCGGACATCGCGAATATTGTGGCGTGGATTGTTCATGTGTTTTCCCCTTATCGTTTCGTGTCGAGCGCAAATTTTTCCATGCGCGTGAGAATGGTTTTGAGATGGGAGCGAAGCCGGTCGGCCTTGCCCGCGTCATAGGCGAAAGGCGGCGTCTCGGTTTGAAGATGGGTGGACTGCGCCAGCTCCATCTGGATGGAGTGCACGCTGCTCTGCGGTTTTCCGTAATGGCGCGTCGTCCAGCCGCCTTTGAAGCGACCGTTCAGGATGCTGTCGTAACCCTCTGCAGCGGCGGTCGCTTCGACAGCGATTTTTTCGATCGCGGGGTCGCAAGTTGCGCCCATATCCGTGCCGATGTTGAAATCCGGCAGCTTGCCTTCGAACAGGAAGGGAATATGCGAACGGATCGAATGGCAATCATAGAGAATGGCGATGCCATGAATGGATTTGACCCGTTCGATTTCCGCCGCAAGCGCTGCGTGATAGGGCGCGTGAAAGGTTTCCAGACGGTATGCGATGTCGTCCTGAGTGGGCTCCTGCCCTTCATTCCAGATCGGCTTGCCGTCGAAATCGGTCTCCGGAACAAGCCCTGTTGTGTTCTGGCCCGGATAAAGGCTCACCCCGGCGGGGTCGCGGTTGGCGTCGATCACGTACCGATGAAAGGTGGCACGCACCGTCGTCGCTTCTTGGATCAGATCCGCATAGAGCTCGTGAATATGCCAGTCGGTATCGGCCAGCAATTTGCCGTTTTCGTTCAGGCGTTGCCAGATATCCGCCGGCACATCCGTGCCGGTGTGGGGTAGCCCGAGAATGATCGGCGATGAACCTTCCTTGATGTCAAAGACACGCATCTCAAACCTCCAGCTTCGGCAGAATGCCGCCCGAAATTGCCGAGACCAGAGCGCCGGAAGCGATCAGCTCTGCCGCCGCCTTCAGGTCCGGCGCCATATAACGGTCTTCTTCCAGCGACGGGATCGTGGCGCGTAGCGCGGCAATCACCTTCTGCAATTCGGGGCTGGTTTTCAGCGGCCCGCGTAACTCCACACCCTGAATTGCCGAAAGCGCCTCGATGCCAAGGATAGCGAAGAGATTGTCCGTCATCGGCAGCAGACGTCGTGCACCGTGGCAGGCCATGGACACATGGTCTTCCTGATTGGCGGAGGTCGGCGTCGAATCGACCGAGGCCGGATGCGCCATCTGCTTGTTCTCGCTCATCAGCGCGGCGGAGGTGACTTCGGCGATCATCAGGCCGGAATTCAGCCCTGGCTTCTTGGAAAGAAAGGCCGGCAGCCCATAGGAAAGGGCCGGATCGACCAGAAGCGCCACACGACGCTGGGCGATCGCGCCGATTTCGCAAATGGCAAGCGCCGTCTGATCGGCGGCAAATGCAACCGGTTCCGCGTGGAAATTGCCGCCGGAGACGACGGAATTGTCTGAAAGCACCAGCGGATTGTCGGTTACGGCATTGGCTTCGATTTCCAGTGTGCGGGCCACCTGCCGCAGAAGATCGAGGCAGGCGCCATCCACCTGCGGCTGGCAACGGATGCAATAGGGGTCCTGCACCCGCTCGTCGCCCTCGATGTGGCTAACGCGGATTTCCGAACCATCCAGCAGATTACGAAGCGCCGCTCCCGCGTCAATCTGGCCCTTATGGCCGCGCAGGCTGTGAATATCGGGATGGAAAGGTGCAGACGACCCCATGGCGGCATCGGTGGAAAGCGCGCCGGTGATAAGCGCCGCCTGTGCCGCGCGATGGGCGCGGAAAAGACCGGCGAGCGCCAGCGCCGTCGAGGTCTGCGTGCCGTTGATAAGTGCAAGCCCTTCCTTGGCTGCCAGAACCACCGGGGTCAATCCGGCTTTCGCAAGCGCTTGGCCGGCGGGCAGAAGCGCTCCCTCATAAAAGGCCTCGCCTTCGCCCATCATCACCGCGGCCATATGGGCCAGCGGCGCGAGATCGCCGGAAGCGCCGACCGAACCCTTTTCGGGAATGACGGGAATGACACCCTTCTCAAGCATGGCTTCGATCAGCCGCACCAGTTCCAGCCGCACGCCGGATGCGCCGCGGCCGAGCGAAACCAGCTTCAGCGCCATGATCAGCCGCACGATATTTTCGGGAAGCGGTGCGCCGACCCCGCAGCAATGCGACAGGATGAGATTGCGCTGCAGCGTCGCCACATCGGCCGCGTCGATCTTGATGGAGGCAAGTTTGCCGAAACCGGTATTGATGCCGTAGACCGGCGCATTGCCGGCAGCAATCTCCGCGATGCGGGCTGCTGCCTTTTCAATGCCGGCATCGAAGCTGCGGTCGAGCTTTGCCGTACCGTTTTCCCAGTATATGGTGGAAAGCTCGGCAAGCGTCACGGCGCCTGGATGAAGGGTGATGGCTTTTATGGTCATGGGGAAACCTTCTGTCCCTTGAAAATACGGGCATGGAGCGGATTAAAACCGATGCGATAGACAAGCTCGGCCGGACGCTCGATATCCCAGATGGCAAAATCAGCCGATTTTCCGGCCTCCAGCGTGCCGGTTTCCGCAAGCAGGCCGAGCGCCTTTGCCGCATTGCGTGTCGTCGCCGTCAGACACTCTTCCACGGTCATGCGGAAAAGCGTGGCGCCCATATTCATGGTCAGCAGCAGGGAGGTGAGCGGCGAAGTGCCGGGATTGCAGTCCGTTGCGAGCGCAATGTCGGCTCCGGCATCGCGCAGTGCCTGTACCGGCGGCAGCTGCTTTTCGCGCAGCGCATAAAAGGCACCGGGAAGAAGCACGGCCACGGTTCCTGCTTCCGCCAGCGCCTTCGCACCGGCTTCATCAAGATATTCCAGGTGATCGGCCGACAGCGCATTATAGGATGCCGCAAGCTCGGAACCGCCAAGGTTGGAAAGCTGCTCCGCATGCAGCTTGACCGGAAGTCCGAGCTGTTTAGCGGCCTTGAAAACCCGGTCGATCTCCGCGACGGAAAAGGCGATGCCTTCGCAGAAGCCGTCAACCGCATCCGCCAGTCCTTCCGCATGCGCCTTTTCCAGCCCCGGCAGAACAACGTCGCCAATATAATCGGCGTTACGGCCCTTATAGTCTGCAGGTGTCGCGTGTGCGGCGAGATAGCTGGTGACGATACGCACCGGCCGTAATGCCTCAAGCCTGCGCGCAACGCGCAGCATCTTCAGTTCGGTTTCGATGTCGAGACCGTAACCGGATTTGATTTCGACTGTGGAAACGCCTTCGGAAAGAAGGGTGTCGAGACGCGGAAGCGCCTGCGCCACCAGAACCTCTTCCGAAAGCGCGCGCGTATCGCGCACCGAAGAAACAATGCCGCCGCCGGCCTTGGCGATCTCTTCATAGGTCGCACCGTTCAACCGCATCTCGAATTCCATGGCGCGATTGCCGCCGAAGACAAGATGGGTGTGGCAGTCGATCAGGGCAGGGGTGATCCAGCGGCCGCCGCAATCGGTGGTGTCATCGGCTGTCGCCAGATCGGCGGGCAGATCGCTTTCAGGACCAGCAAAGGCGATGCGGCCGTTACGTACGGCAATCACGGCATTTTCGACGGCGCCGATGCCATCCATGTCGGGGTTGAAGCTTGCCAGCCGGGCGTTGCGCCACAAAGCCGTGGCGTTCCCCGTCGCCGTTCCGTTTGCAGATTTGTTCCCTGGCATTTGCTTTTCGCCTTTCCTTTGTGAGTTAAATGTATATACATAATAATCGGCTTGGCAAGCTGCAATTTCGCGTTTGAAATAGCCTTGCCGGACAGAACCAAAGGAGAGGGTGGCATGACGGCAATTCACGCGGGCGCAGCGCTTCTGGCGGGTGGATGGGCGAAGGATGTTCGCATCATCTGCGATGACGGCGTTATTTCATCCGTCGAAACCGGTGTTTCCCCGCAGCCGCAGGATGAGCGTCACGCCGTCATCGTTCCAGCCATGCCCAATCTCCACAGCCATGCCTTTCAGCGGGCCATGGCCGGGCTTGCCGAAATCCGCGGCCCGGGTGACGACAGTTTCTGGAGCTGGCGCACCGTCATGTACAAATTCGCGCTCTCCATGACGCCTGACCATGTCGAGGCCGTTGCCGCCCAGCTTTATATGGAAATGCTGGAGGCCGGTTTCGGAAGGGTCGGCGAATTTCACTATCTGCATAATGACAGGGACGGTTCGCATTACGGCAATATCGCCGAAATGGCCGAACGCATCGGCGCGGCCGCGTCGCAGACGGGCATCGGTCTCACCTTGCTGCCGGTCTTTTACGCCCATTCCGGTTTCGGCGGCCAGACTCCGATCGATGGGCAGAAACGCTTCATCCATTCGCTCGACAGTTATGGAAAGCTGATGCAGGGCGCACAGGCCGTGGCGGACAAATTGCCGGGTGCGGTCCTCGGCATTGCGCCACACAGCCTGCGTGCCGTAACCGGCGACGAGCTGGCAGCCATCGAGCCGCTGGCAAAGGGTGGGCCGATCCATATTCATGTGGCGGAACAAACGAAGGAAGTGGACGATTCACTCGCTTTTTCCGGTGCGAGACCGGTGGAATGGCTGCTTGAAAACGCGCCGGTCGATGGTCGCTGGTGCCTTATCCACGCGACACATATGACGGAAACCGAAACGCGCCGTATGGCGAAAAGCGGTGCAGTGGCCGGTCTTTGCCCGATCACCGAGGCTAATCTCGGCGACGGTATTTTCCCGGCTCCGGCGTTTCTCGGCGAAAACGGCCATTACGGCGTCGGATCCGATTCCAACATTCTGATTTCCGTGCCGGAAGAATTGCGAACCCTCGAATATTCGCAGCGTCTCTCACATCGGGCACGCAATGTCATCGCCGATGCCGGCCATTCCACGGGAGAAAAACTCTTCCGGCAGGCGCTCGAGGGCGGCGGAAGGGCTCTGGCGTCGCCAAATGGTCTGGAAAGCGGGAAAAGTGCGGATTTTGTCGCTCTTGATGTTTCCGCCGTTTCTTATCTTCCGATATCCCAGTTTCTCGATCAGTGGATATTTGCGGGTGGTGTTGGCGTCGATTCCGTTTGGGTGCGTGGCAAAAAGCGTGTGCAAGCCGGCCGGCATATCCACCGTCGTGAAATATCCGATCGTTTCAACAAGGTCATGGCCGAACTTCTCGATAGCTGATATGGGCTCGGCAGAAACGGGAAAAAGCCAGTGGGGAAAGGCATTGCGGACGTGATGAAAGCAGCGGCCGGGCAAACCCTGCACCAGCGTATCCTCAGCGACATCGAGGGCCGGATCGTTTCGGGAGAATGGCCGCCGGGCCACCGGCTGCCTTTCGAGGTAGACCTCGCCGATCAGTATCACTGTTCGCGCATGACGGTGAACAAGGTCATGGGCCAACTCGCCAAGGCCGGCTTGATCGAACGCCGCAAGAAATCCGGCAGTTTCGTTCGCCAGCCGCAGATCCAGTCTGCCGTTCTGCAAATTCATGACATCGGGGCGGAAGTCGAATCCCTTGGCCTCGAATATGGCTTCAAGATCCTGGAGCGCGAAAAGCGCAGCGCCAAAAGCGGGGATCGTGAGCGGCTCGACGTTTCCGTCGGCACATCGTTGCTCGAGATTCTCTGCATCCATTTCGCCGGTGCGCGCGAATTCTGTGTCGAGCAGCGTCTTATCAGTCTGACGGCGGTGCCGGAAGCGGCTGAAACCGATTTTACCGAAATTGCGCCGGGCCCCTGGCTGCTTGGCCATGTTCCGTGGAGCACTGCCGAACATCGGATCAGCGCCGAGGCGCCGTCGAAGGAGATCGCGCGCCTGCTCGGCATCTCCGACAGGCAGGCCTGTCTTGTGGTCGAGCGTCGTACCTGGAGCAATTCCGGTGCCGTGACCTATGTGCGCTTCACCTATCCTGGCAATGCCCATGCTCTGGTCGCCCGTTTCAGCCCGTCTTCCGACTGATATCCGCAAGGTCTCTCGCGTCCTTTAATTGCGAAATGGAAACCCTATATAGGGGAAGGCTAATCCCACTTATCGTTTGCACGGCGAAAGTCGTTAAAATCCGTTAATCTGTACGATTAATCTCAAATTCCCTTTTAAAATCAGTGATCTGTCACATTTCTTGATTTTTTTGATATTGCTGTGTTG